>JBKJMR010000402.1:0-6724 GCA_046596275.1 Bacteroidia bacterium
AGATAGTTGTTGCTGCGTAATACGTTGTTGTTGAAAAAAGTGGCGGCGTGGTAAATGTGTTGCCGGTATCGAGTGCATTGGTAAGATTCGAATTCGCATACCAAACAATGTGACCTGTACCGGTTGCCATCATGGTAGAGTTGTTCCACGGACAAATTGTATCAGACGTAATTGAGGTAATAAATAATCCTTCGTTGATGGTTACATAAACTTCAGCTGTTGTAACACACGCCGAAGCATTTGTGTAAGTATAGGTAAGCGTGTAATTGCCAGGCATCAATCCGGAAGGATCGAAGTTTGAGCCTGAAATGCCGGGACCACTCAGGGTTCCGCCTGCTGGTGAAAAAGTAAGCGCAACCGGTGCATCAATTGAACAAAAGTTGTTTGATGGAATTGAAAGTGCAGCAATCGGACCAGCGTTGCAATAGTTATATTCCAATTTCACACGAGCATGGTTAGAGGTGCAGAATGTTCCAACATTACCAGAGGATACACCCGTAAAGTTAATCAGGTTATCCGCAAGCCAGCCAGCGATGCTTGAAGCAGGAAATGTAATGGTTACAGAATCAGCCATACAATCACTACCGTCAAAATACGGCTGTGTCACTCCGAGTAAATTTCCATTCTCGTCATAAATAGAAATAAGTTCCGTTGAAGAGCCGAAATCACCTTCGTAATAAACGGTCAGGGTTGCAGTTCCATAGGGAAAGTTGGTTGTAGAAGCAATCGTCCAGTTAAGCGTATCAGGCGAATTGATAAGCGTGTCGTAAGGACTTGTCTGACTGAATGTCTGCGCGTTTAATTCCTTGCCACAAATGGAGGCCAGAACTACGAACGCAGTAATAAGGAGTCGGGTAATTTGTTTCATTAGTTGTTTGTTTGGTTTTTTTTAATGCAATTTTTTTTTGAGCGTGCAAAAGTAGCTCTTTTTGGAATAGAAAAAAAACTAATGGTTAACCACTACTTATAGGAAATAGGAATAGGGAAATTGCGTAAATGGAAAATGAGAAAATCAGGAAATGAAAATTGGGAAAATCGAAATCGAATTAACAAAATGGTAAAGGAAAATGATAAAAGAACTTATTCCCGCCTGCTGAAACAAGGTAAATGCAATACCCTAATCCCTTAATTACCCAATTACCTACTTCCCCAATTACCTACTTCCCCAATTACCCAACTCCCCAACTACCTTCTTATCTGCGCTTTATTCAACGCATTCGTAAACGCTTTCGCATTCCTCAAATGTTCATTATAATCAGAAGTAAATTTATTGTGCCCCGTTCCGAATTCCGCGCACATGTAGATGTAATCGCTTTTGTAATAATTCAAAACTGCATCCACCGCTTTTGTTGTCGGAATACGTATCGGTCCTGGTGGAAGTCCTGCGTACATATACGTGTTGTAAGGTGAATCAATTTTTTTATCTGCATCAAGCACACGCAAAATAGAAAAATCGCCAATCGCAAAGATCAACGTCGGATCTGCTTGCAGTGGAATTCGTTTTTTCAATCGGTTAATATAGAGTCCTGCAATCACCGCTTGCTCTTTGTGATCATTCATCTGCTCCGCTTCAACAATTGATGCAAGAATAATTACATCAGACTGCGACAATGGAATTGCAGCAGCTTTGGCTTTACGATCTTCCGTCCAGAATTTTTTATATTCCTTCGACATGCGATCAAAAAATTGTTCCTCGCTCGTGTTCCAGTTCAACTGGTACGTATTCGGAATAAATAGCGTCATGATATTTTCCGGTGTCAATCCGTATTTGCTAAGAAAGCCTGCATCATTCAGCAACAATAAAAACTGTGCAGAATCTGCTTCCAGCTTTCCACCCACGCGGCTCGCGAGCTTTTCTTTTGTGCGAATAGTATTAAAGGAAAATTCAATAGGCTCCTGCAATCCTGCGCGCAGCATATTCACCAGCTCCTGGTTATTTACTCCGTCTTTTATTCGGTAACGTCCCGGCTTAGGCGTACGGAATTTTTTCAGGTTGGCGATAAATGCAAATGAAGCAGTATCCTCCACGAGCTTTGATTCTTTCAGCTGCACTTTTAATTCTTCCATCGTTGTTCCCGTGCGGATAAACAGGAATTCAGAATTGTGATCGGTCAGATGCACATTGGGACTGTAATAAATTTGCCAGAACCAATATGCGCCGGCACCTGCAAGTGCAAGAAGAATGACAAAAATGGAAATGATGATTTTCTTTTTCACGGGTCTTCAAATTAATTTACCTGCGACAATTGCATTTTTAGCTGGATGGCCTGTTTGTTCGCCGGGTTTACTTTTAATGTGCGGTCAACATATTTCCTGGCTTCCGCATAATTATTTCTATAAATATACAAACCGGCTTTGTTCATCAGCGCCTGCTCATCATCCGGGTTTAATGCGAGCGCTTTGTTGTAATACATTTCTGCTTTAACATCATTCTTTTCTTCCAGCCATAAATAGCCAAGATTGGTCAGCGCCGGAACAAAATCAGGATATTCATCAATTACCTGTTGGTATTGTGCGCGCGCTTCGAATTTCTTTTGTTGCGTGGCAAGCGACAACGCATATTTGCTTCTGAAATCGGGAAGGAAAGGAGCGAGGTCAACAGCTTTTTTATAAAAAAACTCTGCCGTTTTTGCATCACCCAATTTGAAAAATGCTTCACCAATGCGATACGAAGTCCACGCATCAGCATTGTCGAACGAGGGACGAATCAATAAACTATCCATTGCATACGCTCGTCCTGCCCTGTCCACAACACTTTTGATGCCCATAAAATCATTCTTCAAATAATAATAATGCACAAGGTCGCCGAAATTTGAACGTACCGCAGCAGTAGAATTTTCCGGCAAATATTTTTTTGCAGAATCAAGGAACTGTGGATCGCGGTCAAACTTTTCGAATTGCTGAAGGTAAGCGCGTGCTTTTATTTTGGAGGAAGGATTTTTATCATTCACGGCATACAAGCCAAGAAATTTTTTCACGCCGGCAACTTTTTCTTTCGCTTCTTTTTTATCATTCGGCTTGCGGATAAAATGATCATGAACTGTTACGTGCGGGATATCAATAGAGCCTGAACGCGGCATATGACAGCTCACGCAATTGTTTCCGGCTGCTTCAAGATGAGCAGGCGTATCCGAACATTTTTGCAGTTTGCTTTTTCCTGTTCCGTGACAGCTGTTGCATTTAGCATTGAAACTTTCATTGGCTGTTTCTTTCACAGACACATGCGGATCATGGCACGTAACGCAGGTAAACGCTTCTTTATACGGACGAAGCGAATCGGTTGTATTTCCGACTGTCCGCGCTTCTGTTTCCAAAAAGCACGGCGACATTTTAAAACGTTCAGCATGTGAGGCCATGATAAACTGATCTTCCATGCCTTCGTATTTCGGCATAAAAACAGTCAGGTAATCTGACAGCACCATACCAGGGCGGAAATCAAAAAAAGATTTTCCCGGCATCACAACTGCATTTCCCTGCAAATGACAACGCTGGCAAACATCGAATTGCAGATCAGGAGAAAGTTTTCCCGGATTTACAATCGTGTAATCGATGAACTTTGATGTGTCCACCATGTTGCCGGCTTTTTTTTGCTCAACGTGTAACGAGCCGGGACCATGACAACGTTCACAGTTTATGCCGTCAGGAATTTTTTCAAATTTGTTTTCAGATCCTTTCACAAATTCCGGAAGTGAATTGTGGCAGCTCATGCATTCAAGGCCGATCTTTCTTTCGAAGCGCGAATTAAATCCATTCTCATAACCGGGAGGCAAATCCCAATGGCCTTTCTGCGCATAAAAAGTCATCGGCATTTGAAAAACATAACCGTTTTCATTGCGCATATGTGAATTCGTATGCTGACCGGAACCTACGATGTAATCAATTTTTTCTGTGCGCGAATAAACCGTGTCTCTGCCCTCCATGCGAAATTCTTGAATGAACATCGTGCTATCGCGGAAATAACTTTGATACCACATATTATTTGTGTTATCATAGATCAAAGATTCCTTTCCGAATTTTCCTTTACTTTTTTCTTTCGTCGCGAGGTCGAATGATTGTCCCATGCCGGTGTGAATGAATGTCGCATAAATATTTTCATGGCATTCGCGGCAGGCTTGCATTCCCACATAATGCACAGCAGTATCATGATTGAGATAAAGAAATGCAGGCGCGCTGTCAACCACCGTTTTTTTCGTCGCCTCACCACCACAAAAAGTAGCGCTGAATGCAATTCCGAAAAACAGAACTAATACTAATGGAATACGGATGTAGTTCCGTTTGAGCATTGCTTAAAAGAATGAGAATACAAAGGTAAGGGGAAAGGTGCAGGAATAATTACCGAATTACAGATTACAGATTACCGATTACTAATAGGCGTGTGAAAGGTTGTTTGTGATTTTTTCACATCTCGTAATCCTTTGAATCTGTGTGCAAACAATTAGTGTCCTTTCCGGATCAGCTGCATCAACAGCTCATCGACAAAACCATCGCCAACGCGGATCCATTCTTTTTTGATTCCGGTGATGACGAAGTGATGTTTTTTGAAAAGGTGGATGCTCTCTTCATTGTCAACAGTTACGTTGCAATAGAGCTGGTGCAAATGCAATTGATGAAAGCAATATTGGATCAATAAATTCAATGCTTCGGTAGCATATCCTTTACCGCGATCCATTTTTTCCGCCACAAGAATTCCGATTCCGGCGCGCTGGTGCTGCGGATCAAAATCAAACAAATCGATTGCGCCTACATCAATACCTTCTTTTGTAGTGATCATCAAACGCAATTGTTTATTGGTATGAAGATCCATATGCGATTGTGCGATGTATTGCTCGAGCACAAAACGCGAAAAAGGAGTTTGTGTATGAGAAGCCACCCAGATCGCAGTGTCATTTTCCCATTTGTAAAGTGTTTCCACATCCTGCGGCTCAAGAGCACGGAGACGGATGCGTTCACCAAGAAGGAGCTTTACCTGAATCATTTTTTAAAGGTAAAAGAAAAAGATGTGCAGATTAAAAAATGTGCAAATGTGCAGATGAAATTGTGCATCGTGTTTTTTATCATTGCCTGCTTAATTGCGCTGTTGCATGTACTGCGGCAGGCAGGCAGGCGTTTTTATCCGTAAAATCCGTCCGATCAGTGTTCTATTTTCCCGAAGCAGGTTGTAACGCCGTACTCATTTGTGCCTGTGTATATGTCAATAACTCAAAGTTTCCATTCGTTAGTGTGTTTGCCATATTCAATTCAAAAATTTCCCCCAAAGCATTTACTTTTTCCATCAGCGGCAGTAATTCGAAAATAAAATTGGCCTGCTTCATTTCCTCTCCCAAAATAGTAGCAACAACATCACGGATTGGAAAAAGACAGGAAACTTTTCCTTCAATAACGCGATCGTAATTAAGGAATTGTTCTTTAGCCGATTTTTTTACAGCATCGCAATTCGCAGCTTTCCATTCAATAAAAAGTGCAGGAACGTTTTTCCTTTTGATAAATCCAACCAGCTTCTCTAACGGACTTCCGGTTTGCCTTCCTGAATCTGTGATGGAATAAATTTCTCCGTCAATGGAAAGCAGCAGGTGAGGAGGAAGGCTGGTTGCATTAAAGAGAATGATATAAATTCCATTGGAGAAATCTTTTTCGCTGCCGGGAAGAATAGAATGCAGGACGAATTTTTTCACAGCTATTTTCTTTTACTCTTAACGGGAACCGGAGCTTTTTGTCCCATGACGCGTGTTCCGATTTCTTTAAAAATGCCGACAAACGTAACGTGGTTGAGAGGAAATTCGAGGAATACATGCAGGAAGCTGAGCAGGAAAAGTACGTGGAAGCCCCAAATGTAATTGTACATGTAAAATCCAATAGAGATGATCCATAGTACACCAATTATGATCAGGCGCTTTTTAGGAACCTGGTGCCATTTGATAACTGTTGTTTTTGAGAACCAGTTGAGGTAATGATAAGTGTAGGCGAATGCAATAAAACGCATAATTATAAGACCTAAAGTGGAATTATAAGTTGCTTCCGTAATAAGATTCTGCTCTGCATATGTGGTAGAAGGAAGCGGATACGTTTCGCTATCCCAAACATTTAAGGAATAAAAATTTACTGCCTGAAATTGTGAATAGGTTTTATGGGCATAGTCTGAAATGAAATGAATGTCCGGATGGATAAAAACAAAAATGAAAGGACAAAGAATAAACAGTATGCACGCAATGTAACCGCTTGTACTTTTCCCTTTCAGCGCTCCGTAAAACATAAAGAGACCAGTAAAAAGATAAACATGAATTAATGTGGGGAGGAAAACTGAAAAGAAGACTACTCCTTTATTCGCAAGCAAAGAAGAAGCTAAAATGACAATAAAAGCAATCAGCCTGTAAAAGGTTGATTTAAATAGCACCATTGCAAGTGATGCGAAAAACGCAATGAAAATCATCGCAGTAGTAAAATAGGATTGTACATCAGTATCCGACGACCTGTCAAAGAGATGAAAATCAGGAAATACTTTGTCAATATAAATGGCAAGGAAAAGTAATATGCCGGCAACACAAAGAATTACAAAATCCCTTTTTCCACTTGTAAAATAATTACGTTCATGCAGCCAGGAAATTTCTGTCAGGTAATGCGCCGGACCAAGAATAGCATAGGAAAAAAGGAAAAGTTCGAACGGAACAAAAAATGCGATGATGACAGAAATCGCCATCAGTCCCATGTTGAGATAATTTATTCTGTC
>JBKJMR010000459.1:0-3883 GCA_046596275.1 Bacteroidia bacterium
GTGATTGATGCGCATCCTGATATTTACGGAATCATTTTCTGTCGTACCAAAATGGAAACGCAGGAAGTTGCAGATCATTTGATGCGCGATGGCTATATGGCTGATGCAATTCACGGCGATCTTTCGCAGCAGGCGCGTGATCATGTGATGAAACGTTTCCGCAACAAATCAATTCAAATGCTCGTTGCCACTGATGTTGCTGCGCGCGGAATTGACGTGGATGATGTAACACACGTAATGCATTATCAGGCGCCGGATGAGCCGGAAGCTTACACACACAGAAGTGGCCGTACAGGACGCGCAGGCAAAAACGGAATTTCGATTTTGTTTATGCACGCAAAAGAAACAGGAAAGCTTCGTGTGATCGAACGTTTGACACAGAAGAAATTAATTTATTTACCGGTACCTGCAGGTGTTGATGTATTGAAAAATCAACTGCTTGCGTTCTCGGTAAAATTGCGCGAGACAGAAACTAAAAATGTTGTTCCACCTGAATACGTAAACTTGCTGAAAGAAGCAATGGGTGAAATGACAACTGAGGAAATGCTTGAGAAATTCATGGCATTAAATCTTGCTAAACTTTTTGCTGATTACAATCGCTCACCTGATCTGAATGTTTCAACTAAGCCACGCGAGCGCGGTGAACGTTTGGAACGTCCTGAGCGTGCAGAACGCGGTTACGAAGAAGCAACAGGCGATAAGCATACCTATTTCGTAAGCATCGGTCGTATGGATAATGTTGATCCGGGACAATTGCTGCGCATTCTTTGCGATCACCTGAACACCGATCGTACACACATTGGAAAAATTGATCTTAAACATAATTTCTCTTTCGTTCAGCTGATTGGTTTGGAGCCGACAGATGTAATGAACCAGTTCAAAGATTTCGAATACAAAGGCAGACCGGTACGCGTTAACCAGGCCGAGAATGAATCGGGTGGTGGCGGAGACCGTGAACGTGCTCCACGTCGTGAAGGAAGCTTTGGTGGTGGCGAAAGAAGCTTCGGCGGAGAACGCAAATCATTCGGCGATAGAAAACCGTACGAGAAAAAATCATTCGGTTCTTCTTCTGATCGTCCATACGAAAGAAAATCATTCGGCGATCGTAAGCCTGATTTTGAAAAAAGATCTTCATCCGACAGACCATTCGAGAAAAAATCTTTTGGTTCATCGTCTGACAAACCTTACGAGAAAAAATCATTCGGTTCATCTTCCGACAGACCAAAACGCCGCACAACAACTTCAACTTCTTCCGATAGTCCGGGAAAAGGATTCGGCAAGCCGGATAAAGCTGATCGTGGCGATGGCGGAGACTGGAAGAATCTGATGAGCGAAGGAACAGACCGCAAGAAAAAATTCGGAAAGAAAAAGTTCTGAGTTAGTAGTTAGTTCGGAGTGGTTAGTTCGGAGAGTTTAGTTCAGAGATAAGCTCAGAAGTTTTTAGAAAAATTGACAACAAAAAATCCCGGTCGGAAATGATCGGGATTTTTTTTGTTGGCGTTTTAGTCTTTTTGCAGCGATTTTAGAATCCCATACAACCTGTTTCTTTCGAGCAACTCTGGTTTGGTGTTATCTTTTTTACGCGTAGCAATTTTAATTCTGATGCGATAGTCTGAAAGAATGTCCGCATAAATCAGCGAAGATTCGAAGGCAGAAAAATATTCAACTTCACAAATTGTATTGCAAATTTCATCTGTAAAGCTCACCCTATCCAGGTACTTGCCAGAGACTTTTTTGGCAGGATTAAATTGAGGTTGTATAAATGTCATTCGTAGTTCGCCAAACACATCCGGATTATGGGTTTCAATTGAATAAGTTGAATCCTCACTGCGGTTAACCGAATAAGAGGCAGGTAATAAAATGGAATAACCTGTTTCGCCTAATGCAATTCTCGTCTTTATAGAATCTAAACTGGGTTCACTCCGGGGCTGATCGCCGGGAGCGTTATTTTCCTGTTTGGACACAGCTTGATGCGAATCGATTTTATCACCAGGATGCTCGCTGCAGCTTAGTATGAATATAAAAACGAGTGGTATTAATTTCTTCATTGGCAGGATTTGACCGTTCAAATATTGAACTTCCCGTTGAAGATAATTATTTTTAGCTTGTTCGAGTCCCGATTGCATCGGGAAGAACCCCTTGCACTAATTTACTCCCATTGTATTACCGGGGTTCCCGACTAAGCTCGAACAAACAATTTGTACTTACCGGTGCTGATCAATAAGAATAACATTGCCATCCGGATCATTTACAAGGAAGCTTGCAGGGCCGGTTGTATTTTCATCTGCTTCGGTTACTAACTTGATGCTTTTACTTTTCAATTGTTTTTGAATTGCTCGCACATCATCAAATTGTTCAATGTTCTTTGCATCTTCATTCCAACCCGGATTGAAGGTTAAAAGATTTCCTTCAAACATGCCCTGGAAAAGTCCGATGAGCGCATTCTCATTTTTCATGATGAGGTATTTTTGCTCCATTCCTCCTGCAAAAACTTTAAATCCGAGAGTTTCATAAAATTCTTTTGAAGTCGTAAGGTCTTTGACGTTAAGACTAACTGAAAATGCTCCTAGTTTCATAGTGGTTTGTTTTGATTTTTGTTTTTGATTTTGTTTTGTTGTAGAGGTTCTTCCCGATGCAATCGGGACTCGAACAGACTCTTTTTTTTTGCGTGCGGGATAGTAGTGGAAAGCCCGGAATGTGCGTTGAGGTTTGCGCAGTGATGAGGACTTGCAGCGAATAGCCCGTTAACACGCCCGAATAATTATTTTGTTGTTTTGGCTCCCATTTGATTTCCTAATTTTTCAAATTCAATATCATTCGGTTCCCAGAGTTCGATCTTGTTTCCTTCTACATCGAGAATGTGAACGAATTTTCCGTACTCAACTGATTCAACTTTGTCGACAATAGTTACTCCGTTCTTTTTCAATTCTTCGAGCAGCGCATCCATATTTCCGACACGGTAATTGATCATATAATCTTTGGTGGAAGGCTCGAAATATTTTGTTGTTTCTTTGAACGGACTCCATTGTGAAAATCCTTTTTTGGTGCTGTCGGCTCCCTGGTACCATTCGAATACTGCGCCGTATTCGTTTGTATTTAAACCAAGATTTGCTGCATACCATTCTCTCATTTTCTGTGGGTCTTTACATTTAAAAAAGATGCCACCAATGCCTGTTACTTTTTTCATGGGCTGAGTAGTTGATTTTTTTGTAATGATTGAATTAACCGCGAAGCCAAAGCAGAACGACGCCGCGATGATTAAAATTAATAAGCTTGTTTTTTTCATTTGTGTATTTATGAAATGATAAAGAACCTCGCAGCAGTTATTGAACCGGAGAAACTGTTTTCCTTTTCAGCGCAAATGCAGTAATAAGTGTAGCGAGCAATGCAACAGGTAAAGGTTCAAGAAATGTAAAAAGGAAAACGACGATGGGATTCTTTACCATTTCAACCATGTCATTCATTTCTTTTTCTGTTGCAGCAATTTCTGCTGCGCTTGCACCCGCTGATCTTGCAGCTTCAATTTCACCCGATGCATATTGCGCATAAAAATCGGGGAGCATAAAATGCTGAACGATCATCCACACAACGACGTAAATAACAGATGCGACGATGCTGATAAGGATGCCGACTTTAAACGCCTGGCCAAAGCTGATGGTGCCGTGTGAAAAATTATCGCGGTAATTTTTGGTGCCGAAAAAAACAAGCGAGAAAGCAGCGACCATGGTGGTGTACGTGATGAGCATGGCATTGTCCATACCGCACGCTGTTCCCATGAGCCCGAAGAAAATAATTATCATGAGGCCCATGATACTGCCCGAAATAAGCCCGTAGGTTAAAATGATTTTTTTCATACTGATGGTTTTTTGGTTTTTGTTAAACA
>JBKJMR010000605.1:0-3294 GCA_046596275.1 Bacteroidia bacterium
CTTCTTTTTTCTAAAAAAAGAAGAAGGAGCCAGCACCTTTGTGACCTAAGCAAAATAAGTGCGGCCGGCCTTTTCGCGCTTACAAGGAAATTTCACATCCCAGGAAAAGGTGCGCTAACGAGATTATTCAAGCGTATTCGAGAACCTCTTGTACTGCTCAAATTCTAATTGTGCCTTATACTCACATGGTGCAGCACCGGTTCTAGACTTCGCCCGAACAGTCAAAAAAAACTGACTTTCGTATATTCGTTTGATTCGTAATTCGTTCCCTAAACAGGATCAACATCCCCCACCACTCTCACCTTCTTAAAATCCACATTCGCTTTAAACAGCAAAATCTCCCTCGCAAGAATTTCTTTCAGCTTCGTGCTGTTTGCTTCTCTTTCAATTTTGATCAGAATATTCTTCACAAACTCATCACGTACTTTTCCTACCGGCGGAAACTCCGGACCAAGAATACGTTCACCGAAATGAATTCGTAACCGCTCAGCAAAATAAGCAGCACCGTTATCGAGCAACACATGATCTTTTGCTTTCAATGATAAACGGATCAAACGATGAAAAGGCGGATATTTAAATTCAACCCGTTCGGTGATCTCTGTGTTATACATCGTTTCATAATCATGCGCGATCACACATTTTATAACAGGATGCTCCGGATTAAAGGTTTGAATAATTACTTCACCGACTTTATCTCTTCTTCCCGCGCGTCCTGCAACCTGCGCCATCAATTGAAAGCCGCGCTCGCCCGAACGGAAATCAGGATAATTCATCAGCTGGTCGGCAGAAAGAATTCCTACGAGAGAAACATTTCCGAAGTCAAGCCCTTTTGTCACCATCTGTGTGCCGACGAGAATATCAATCTTTTGCGCTTCGAAATCATTCACCAGGTTCTGCATGCTGAATTTTCCGCGTGTGGTATCTAAATCCATACGCGCAATTTTAGCAGAAGGCAATATCAATTGCAGCTCTTCTTCAATTTTTTCCGTGCCGAAACCTTTCATTTTTAATTCCGTGCTGCCACATGCAGAACATTGTGTCGGCGGCGCAGTGGTCCAGCCGCAATAATGACAACGCAGCTGGTTAGAATTTTTGTGATACGTCACGCTCACATCACAACGAATGCATTGCGGAATATGTCCGCATTCCTGGCACTCGATCGAAGGTGCAAATCCACGACGGTTTTGAAATAAAATAATTTGTTCCTTATTGATTATTGCTGTTTCAATCCGCTCAATGAGATACGGCGAAAAATGCGATTTCATCAACCGTTTACGCGAAAGGTCTTTGATATCGACAACAGTAATTTCCGGTAATGATGTTCCGCCGTAACGTTCGGTCAATTCAGCAAAACCATAACGGTCATTTTTTGCCTGGTAAAATGTTTCCACCGATGGCGTTGCAGAACCTAAAAGTGTTTTTGCACCATGCAGTTTCGAAAGCCAGATCGCACTTTCCCGCGCATTGTAACGCGGCGCCGGATCATGCTGCTTAAAAGATGAATCGTGCTCTTCATCAATAATTATAAGACCTAATTTATTGAACGGAAGAAATATCGATGAACGCGCGCCGATCACTACAAATGCTTCCTGCTTCAATACTTCATTCCACACTTCTACGCGTTCATTTTCATTGAAGCGTGAATGATAAACCAACACTTTTTCACCAAAATGTTTTTGCAAGCGCACGATCAGCTGTGTCGTCAAGCCGATTTCAGGAAGCAAATACAAAACCTGTTTTCCTTTTGCAATTTGTTCAGCAATAAGCCGAATATAAACTTCTGTTTTTCCGCTGGATGTTACGCCATGTAAAAGACAAACATCTTTCGTTTCAAATGCAGAACGCAGTTTTGTAATCGCTTCTTCCTGGTGCGGACTTAATGTCAGAATTTTATTCGCGCTTTCTTTCAGAATCAATCGCGAAACTTCTAATTCTTCCAAAAGCAAAATCCCTTTTTTCACCAAAGAAGAAATCGCACTTTCACCTGCACCGGAAGCTTTTATCAAATCAGTTTTACGAACAGCCTTAGGCGATTTACTGTGATGTTCTGATAAATGTAAATACGCAAGAAGCAATTGCACCTGTTTAAACGCACGCTTCTCTAATTGCGCAAAAACTTCCTTCAGCTTTTCTTCGCCGCTATATTCATCCGCAATACGAACATACATTTCATATTTCGGTTGGTAACGCTGCTGAATTTCTTCATAGATCAGGATCACTCCTTGTTCCAGCAACTTTCGGATCATCGGGTAAACTGTTTTCCTATCCAGAATTGCGCTGATATCTTCCAGCGTCAATGTTGTTTTTACATCGAGCGCTTCGCAAATTGCAAATGCTTCATCATCTAAATTTTTTCTGTCGCCATCCCAGTTTGCATTAAGCAGAATTCGTGTTTCACTTGTCAAACGCAATCCCGAAGGAAGCGCAGCCGTCATCACATCGCCTTTCGCACATAAATAATACTGCGACATCCATTCCCAGAAATTCAATTGAATAGCTGTTACAACAGGATTTACATCTAATACTGAATCAATAAATTTTGTGATATAATCCGGAGCAGTTTCATGCACTTTCCAAACGATCGCGGAATACAATTTATTTTTTCCGAATTGCGCAACGACCCTCATGCCCGGCTGCACTTTTCCATTCAGCTCCTGCGGAATACGATAGGTAAACAGGTTAGGTAAAGAAAGCGGCAGAATGAGATCAACGAAATAGTCGACGCGGGACATAATGTAAAGTTACCAATGATTAAAATGTAGCGTTATTTCCCCAGTATAATTTATGTTGCTTTAAGTGAATTGATCTTCAAGTACTTATAACAGGTTCGGTTTTTGCCTGAGTATTAAAAACCCGATTATGAAAAAGTTCCTCTATTTCCTGGTGCTGATTTCTTCTACTGCATTTGCTCAGAAAGACAGCACAATCAATATGGATGTGAAATTAAATTTTTTCAGCCCGATTGACGTATTTAATTTTCCAACAGTTGATCTTTCAGTAGAGCATTACGTCACGAAGAATTTTTCTTTGACTGCTGAAGGTGGTTATCAATTTTATCGTTTTAATAATCCTGATACTTCTTTCATCGATCAATCAGGATATAAATTAGCTGCAGAAGCACGGCTTTATCGTCCGTTTAAATCCATTGCACAAAAGGGTTCGATGAATTCCAGCCTTACAGGATTTTATGTTGGTGTAAATGTTTTCTTCCGCCAGGAACAATATAATTCTGCTGTCGAGTTCACCAAATCAGGAGGCGATACCTCAGTTTATATTGATAATTACTGGACAAGA
>JBKJMR010000091.1:0-11583 GCA_046596275.1 Bacteroidia bacterium
CAATGAAAAAAAAGCTTTTGCAGAATATTTCTTTTTGCGAAAGATTGGCCAGTTTCCTTTTCTCCGCGCCAATGAAAAAAAAGCTTTTGCAGAATATTTCTTTTTGCGAAAGATTGGCCAGTTTCCTTTTCTCCGTGCCAATGGAAAAAAAGTATTTGCAGAATATTCTTTTTTGCGAAAGATTTGCCGGTTTGGTTATCTCTGCGCCAATGAAAAAAAAGCATTTGCAGAATATTCCTTTTTCCGAAAGAGTTGCCGGTTTGGTTATCTCCGCGCCAATGAAAAAAAAGTGTTTGCAGAATATTCCTTTTTGCGAAAGAGTTGCCGGTTTGCTTATCTCTGCGCCAATGAAAAAAAAGCATTTGCAGAAGCTTTGCATACCATTTTCCATGGCAGAGGATAGTTTTCTTACCTCCTATTGAAGAATTATCCATGACCTGCAGTTGTTTTATTGCTGCTGCCTTTCTTTTATTTTTCATAATTCCTCCCTGGTAATATTTTGAACATAAATTATTGCAATTAAAGAAAGCTGCTGTGTTTTATTATCGCGCTTCGAATGGAAATCTACTGAAACAATTTTTCCTGTTTTCGCTTGTTCCAACTTATGCACGAGCTTTAATAAATTTACATACGCGCCTTCTACATGGATGGGATGCGTTTCTACTAACCATTCTTGTTGGCGATAACGAACAGGTGAAGCAAAATCGCGTAACACCAAATCATTTTCTTCGCAGTAGTTCGTAACAATGCCAAGCAGCTGTTCATGTAAGGTGGCGGACGTGTCACTGCTGTTGGTAATTGTTTCTAAATCTTTGAATTCTTTTTCGAGGTGCGCTAATCGTGCGGGTGCGTCGGAAGCGCTGTCGAGCTGTTGCTGCAAAATGACGCACTGTTCGTGCGCAACGATCGTATTGCTGAGCGCAAAAGAATAAACTGTCCACAGCAAAACAAGTCCGCCAATGAGCAGTAATTTATTTTTTTGTTTCCAGCTCGCTTTCTTCCACATTTTATTCGAGTATCAATGCGACTTTAAAAACTCCTTGCTGCATATTTTTATCCTGCTGGTACGATTCCAGCGTGGCACTTTTCACCCACGATTTTGTTTTGATCTCCTGCAGCCATTTATTCAAAACAATACTTTGTGAACAGCTACCGGCAATTTCAACACAGCCCGGTTTAAAACCAATCGAATCTTCTTCGCTCAGCTTTAACCGCGGCGCAAGATTCAGTTGTGAAAGCAAAATTTCATTTGGTAATTCCGCAGCTATCCGGTCGGCATAATAGGAATGATTTGATCCGCGTAAAAAGCCGGCTTGTTTTAAAAAAGTGCGCTTAATGACGACTTGTTTCTCCAGATTCCTCAGCTCAGTCAATGCACCGCCATTAATCTGCATTTTACTTTCCAGCGCAGCTTGCTCCGACCAATAATGCGAGAATAAAAAATAATTCCCAAGCAATAGCAGCAGCACAGTTACAAGCAATGTTTTTCCGCCTGCGACAAATAATTTTTTCTGAAGGAAATTTTCCTTTGAAGCATCCAACGCATCCACTTGTATTTTTGCACGTTGCTCTTCTCCTAATAGCTGCTGAAATGCAAGTGCAAAGGCTGGCAATAAATCCCCGACTAATTTTTCGCCACCAATCGTAAACGTTTCATCGGCATTATCCATTTCAGAAAACTGCACCTCTTCGGGAAGACGATCCTGCAAGTGAATTAAATGATTTCCGAATTTCAACTCTGGTGAAACATTTTCCAGCACAGCTAAACTATTTACAACTGCAAGCGGACCAAGCGAACATTCCACAACTGAAAAAGCATCCAGCTGTTCAAGCATTGAATCAATTGCCGTCTTACGAAGCACAGAAATCAATTGCTCATCCTGGGCAGCCGGAAAAACCTGGTAATAAAAATCCTTCACTGAAGCATTGGGCAATACTTTCGACAAAAATAATTTTGGATCACCTGCAGGATCACCCGCAATCCGGCGATGCAAAATTCCTTTTCCTGTAAATGCCAATGCAAGCGGAATGTTTTTCGCTAAGTGATCTGAAAGTAATTCGGTTTTAATTATTCCACGAACTACTTTATCAATCACCAGCTGCTTCCCTTTTTTCCTGAGCACAACCAAATGCATGACCATTCCTTCACCGCGGAATTGAACTTCAAGTCCTGCGAAAAGCGAACCGGTAACAAGACGTTGAAGGCGTGGATGCATTTTAATACATAACTGTTGGACGAATTAAAACACTCAATCGCGTTTTGGATTTTGTTTTCGAATGGAGTCCGAAGATCCATTTGAAGATCGGCAAACGTGACAGCACTGGCGTTCCTCTTCCGCTTTCGGTTTCAGCATCCTCTTCTAAACCGCCCAACAAAACCATCTGCTGATTTTTTACACGCACTACCGATTCAAAGCTGCGTTGCGTGGTACCGAACGGACCGGTTTCTGAAACGCGTTTGGTGAAAGTGGATTGTTTCACCGAAATGCTCAATGTAACTTGTTCATCACCGGAAACCATTGGCGTGATCGACACCGACAAATCTGCATTCAACGGTTTGTAAACATTCGTTACTTGTGTTTGCGGATTTTGTGTGCCGATAATATTGGTGGTCTGTTCCAAATAATATTCGGTTGTACCGATGCTCATCTTTGCCACATTTCCATTGAGCGCAGCCAGTTTCGGTGTAGAGCGAATATTTAATACGCCATTTTGTTCCAGCGCGGTGAGATGAAGATAAAAGTCGGGCGTGATGTAACCGAGATTTAAAAAACCAAATCCATTCAATCCGCTGATGAGATTATTGATCGCCTCACCATCCACTGTAATATCAATATTCGGTGTAAGCTGCCCGTTATTCGGTGGCGGCGTTCCTAAACCGGCTTGTATTCCTGCTGCAACCGTGTGCGATTTGCTGAAATCAATAATAATTACTTCGATCATCACCATCGGAACCACCTGGTCGATCTGGCGAAGAAATGATTCTATCTCTGCAATGCGTGGTTCTGATCCGCTCAGGATAATGCTGTTCAAATCAGGGAATGCTTTTATATCCACACCTTTTTTAAAATCGGCAGGAATATAATCCACGACTTTATCCACTGTGCGATATTGCAATTTCACAAGATGAGTAACACGCAAACCTTCTAAGTTGCGGTCACCGATAAAATAAGTTTCAGCATTTTTCCGGTACGTAAAATCTGTTCCGTTAAGCACGTAATTCAAAAACTGGTCATACGTTGCATCTTTGATATTGAGCGTGGCTGTTCCTTTTATATCAGTGAAAAGAAAATATTGTTTTCTCAGAGAAAAGGAAATCGCATTGATAATATCGCCGATCGGTGCATTCACTGCTTCTAATGTGATCAATCCGTTTTCCGTTGACAGTTTTGTCCCGGCAGGAAGCACGGGTGCATTTTTATTTGCCGTTTGATTTGTTTGTGCGCCGTTTGTTTTATTCGCAGGTTCAACAAGAAAAAAATCACCTTCCGTCGCAGTTATTTTCAGATCGTTTGCGAATGCTAATTTTTCAAGCGCTGGTTTTAATTGCTGGTTCTGAATATAACCATTCACCTTTTTACCAATCAGCTCGGGAGCAAACACCACATTTTTTCCTGTCTTCCGTGTAAGCTCGCGCACCACAAGCGCAAGACTATCATTCTGCAAATCAAAACTTACTTCTTCCTTTAGTACATCCCAATTGATCATTGGAATTTTCGCAGAGTAAGCAAGCGCAACGGGCGGAGGCGGAATATATTTGGTAAACACCATGATCGTACCGATGAATGTGATGTCTAATTCATACCTGCGGCATAAAAAGAGAAAAACTTCTGTAACCGTCACATCAGAAAAGTTGTCCAATACTTTTGTGTCGAGCGTAGATTCAACGCTTACATTTAAGTTATTCGTCAATGCAAGTCCCCTGATAAATTCCTGCAAAGGCAAACCATTTACTGAAAGTTCCACTTTATTCGTCAGCCCCGGAACAGTCAAAGCAAGTGCATTCAGCTTTTTTTCCAGCACATCAAAGCGCACATCCTCTTCCGGACTTCCGAAACTCGTGATCAGTGGGAGAACCAGGATCATTTGCACAACCCAAAATAATTTTATGGTCAACGATTTTATTCTATTACGTATTTTTCGCATGGGGTTTGTTTAAGCGTAGCTGTTAAATAAAATAGAATAAACTTCTTCAATAGTTGTTTCACCTTTTTCAAAAAGATCAAAAGCATTTTCTGCTAATGTTGAAATGCCGCGTTCTTTCAACATCGCTCCTACCTGCGCATTATTTGTCTTGATACATTCTGCCAGCTCATGATCGATCGGCAGCACTTCATAGATCGCCATTCGTCCGCGATAACCCGTGTAAAAACATTCGGGGCAACCAACAGGAACATGATGTTTATGAATAAGACGCGGCGATTTATAGCTGCGCGGAAAAAGTGCTGCTTCAAATTCTTTTTACTGTTTGCAATGGCGACAAAGCAAACGCAATAAGCGCTGAGCAACACTTGTATTTAATGTTCCTGCAACTAAAAAAGGCGGAACACCCATATCTGCTAAGCGTGAAATAGTTCCCCACGCAGAATTGGTATGAATTGTTGAAAGCACAAGATGCCCGGTAAGTGCTGCACGAATAGCCATCTGCGCGGTTTCACCATCACGGATCTCACCTAACATAATTATATCCGGATCCTGGCGAAGGAATGTGCGGAGCGTGCTCGCAAAACTAAGTCCGATACTTTCTTTCAATTGAACCTGGTTGATTCCTTCCAGCGTGTATTCAATCGGGTCTTCAATGGTAAGAATGTTTGTGGTTTCTTTATTGAGAAATTTCAGTGTCGCATACAATGATGTTGTTTTTCCCGAGCCGGTAGGACCACTGATCAGCAAAATGCCATGCGGCTTTTTTACACCTTCAAGGTAATCTGCCAGCTGGCGTTCAGTAAAGCCTAAGGTGCGAATGTCAATATTCGTTGCATCGTTGTTTAATAAACGTAGCACTACTTTTTCTCCATGCAACGTTGGTAAAACAGAAACACGAATATCAAATTTCATTCCTTCTGCCTGGAAAAAAATTCTTCCATCCTGCGGCAAACGTTTTTCAGCAATATCAAGATTGGCGCGGATCTTTATTTTATTGATCAACGCAGGATAATCTGCTTTTGAAATGGTATAACGTTCAACCAGCAATCCATCAATACGAATGCGCACGCGACTTCGATCTTCATAACATTCAATATGAATATCGCTGCTGCCCAATTGTTTTGCTTCTGAAATTAAAGAGGGCAAAAAATCTTCACCTTGTTTGGCAGAAAGTGACTGCACTTTTCCGGAGGAGGAATTTCTTGCATTACGTAAATAATATTTGCTTAGTGTTTTACGTACAATTTCAGAAGCGGTTTTTTCCAGCACAATTCGTTTGCCTAAAAGCACTTCGAGCTCTTCTTCTAAACCTTTTTTATAATTTGTCTCATCCACATATAATTCAAGCGTACCATTATGTGCAAGCTTTGGAACAACCGCATAATGCCATGCCTGCTCTGTAGTGAGCTGTTGCTGCAAATCAATCGCTAATGGAATATGATCACTCATGAAATAGATTATTATAAACCGGAATCAAATAGACGGATCAGCCACTCATCATTATAAAAATTGGTTGTGGGTTTTGCAATCCGCACTGCGCACAAAACAATCATTGGAATTGCAAGTGCGCCGGCAAGTGGTATTTCCCCCTTTTCATTCGACCGGAACAAACGCACGACTATTGCAACAATAAGTGTAACAATCATTCCGATGGTGTAAAAAATCATAAAGTTTGCCGGTGAAAATGCGAATGCTATGCAGATCATAAAAAGCAGATCGCCCAATCCAATTTGTGAATCGATGAGCTGCGAAAATTTTCGTTGTTTCACTGAAAACCAAATCCAGACAAATAAAAACTGGATGAGGAGAAAAGTAATGTTCAATGAAAATCCAATTCCGATCTCACTTGCGGAATTCATTTGAAAAGAGGCAAGAAAAAATGTGAGGGCAAGAATTGGTAATAACCACCATGCGATCCGGCGCGAACGAAAATCCTGCCAGGAAAGAATTCCTAGTGTTGCAACGCTGATGATGTCTGCAATACGTTCCATTAATCTGGTGTTACTTCTTTGAGATTTTTATCCTGGTCCACTTCCCAAACATTGATCTGTCCGTCATTATCAAAATCAGCTTTTGCAGTGGCGCTTACTTTAAAACTTCCATTGCTTGCTGAAACGATTGCATAGCTGTATTGCGCTTCAGCCGGATTTTCCAATTCAAAACCTAACTCTTTTAAGTCAGCGCTGTATTTTGAATGCTCCATATACCACGACTTTTCAAGGCTGTGTATATAGGTGAGATTTTGTTTTGCTTCGGTGCTCTTCGTTTTGCTGATCAGCGGCATTAAATTCGGAAGAGCAATCAGCAATAAAATACCGATGATCGCTAATACCACGAGCAATTCCGTTAATGTAAAAGCCTTGTATGATTTCTGAAAAAGCCGGTTCATTTTTATCACGTGTTGATTGAACAGTTGAGACGCAATGTGCAAGGAAATAATAAAAAAGCAGATCAGACTATACAATCCAACCAACGAGTCGTTCATTCAAACCAACGCGTTTTACAATTGTGCAATCCCGTATATTTCATAAAACTTCTTAAGAAAGAGCGGCTTTTTCCTTTGCGAAACATCGATTACTTTATTATCGCTCATGATCACTTTTCCGCCTCTTCCTTCCTCGTAGCCTTTTACTTCACGAAGGTTTATAACATGTGATTTATGAATGCGGAAAAAAGTGGAGGACTGCAATTCTTCGCAAACAACTTTTAAATGTTTGGAGCAGATAAATTGTTCCTTGTTTTTTACATAAATAACGGTGTAGATACGGATTGCTTCCAGCCGAAGAATATCCTTGACCGGCAAAACATATTTAGTGTTATGCATGGAAACAACTAAATACTCGGGATCGATCAGCACAGCGGTAGTTTGAACAGGGGTTCCAGTTGTCATTTGTAGCATTTTAGGGGTTTGTCATAATTATTAAAATAAAAAAACCGTGGCCAGGGCAAAGCAATCTTCAATCCGCATCTTTCGAATGCAGAGTAAAAATTCGCTTTGCCGAGGGGGACACGGCAAGAACGTTTACGAAAATTTAATGCCTGCAAACATCATCCGGGTCAGAAAAATAATTCTGGGTCGAATTATTAATCTGAACCTACGCAGGCGGGCACCTTTATTGAACTAAATTAATCATAGCATCTTCATTTCGCACATCAAAACCAACCATCGCGCAGCCAAAACAAACGAACGCGTTTCACTTTAACGATTACTTTATCCTATTTGAATAAATACTTTTACAAATTGATCTTATAAAGTAAAAACAAGAACGATCAATGTTTGTAATAAGTATACTACTTGAAATTTTCCTTCGTTTCATGTATCAAACAAGTAAAAAAAGGTTAAAATTTTCCTGCCATCGCCAAATTACTCGTTCGTTTTGATTTTCTACTCGTTAATTAGTTAACTGGTTAAAAAAGGAATCAAATCAGCTTGGGTCAATTTATATTTGGTAAAATGAAAAGCAAATGCGACAATCAGTAATCATAGTAACGTTCCTGGCAATTGCAATGTTGTTCCTTCAATCGCGGGATATTCCAAAGAAGGCGGACACATTTACTGTTTATATAAATTTTGAAACGTATTCGGTTCGCGCTAATGTGCTGTATGATGCCGGCAAGGTTAAATCAAAAATGGGTCACATGTATTATTGGTATGTTAACAATGATATAAAAAAGACAGACGGAAGCTTTGATGGAAAGTTGCTTCATAATGAATACAAATCATTTTATAGAAATTTAAGCCTTAAGGAAGAAGGAAATTTTAATTATGGATTAAAAAATGGCTTATGGAAATCGTGGTATGAAGATGGAAAAATTCATGAGCTGACAAATTATAAAAAAGGAAAAGAACATGGCGAACAGCTGATCTATAATGAACAAGGCAATATCGTTTCTAAAACTAATTTCAAGAATGGTATTAAGAATGGAAAGATGACCAGCTATCTGAATGGCAAAACAGATACTATTGTTAATTATAAAAATGGCGAACCAAAACAAACTAAGCGTGTTAAATCAAAACCAGGAATAGAAAAAAATAAATTAAACGATTCTACAAAAAGTAAGAGCGGTAAACCGATTGAAGCTAAAGATACGGTTGCGAAAACGCCAAAGTCAAGATTTATTATCAAAAATATTTTTCACAAGAAGAAAGATTCTGTTGCAACTGAAAAAAATTCTAAGCTGAAAGAGAAAAAAGAAAATCCTCCAAAAAAGAAAAGCACTACTTCCGGCACTTCAAATAAAAAACCCTGATCATGTTACGCGGCGGATCACTTTTTTATGCACTCGCCATTACTGTGATCATGGGCCTGGTAAGCTCCTCATTACTGCTCTCGGCCTATTACACGCGTCTGCAATTACAGCGTGATGAGCTAAGAGAAGAAATTATCCGTAATGCAAAGTCAGGATTGGAAATCGCCATGAATGAAAGTTTCCGCGAAAGCTATAATTCATCAGGCGATATTGACCTGTTTGGTAAAGGGAGTGATTCTGTTTTTCTTGAAGTGAAACCGTGGGGCGCATTTGAAGTGGCGATCGCGCGGGCGCACAACAAATCATTCACACATGAATTAATTGCAGCTGTCGGATGGAAATCTGAACAAAATGATCTGACTGCATTAGTGCTTGCTGATCTCGACCGGCCACTTTCTATTACAGGCAGTACAAAACTAACCGGCGATTGTTATTTGCCCAAAGCAGGAATTCAGCGTGCATATATTGAAGGATCAAATTATTCAGGAGATAAATTAGTTTATGGCGCTACCAAAATTTCAGACCGCTTTCTTCCGAAATATAATGATACGCTTGTAAATCGCATTAAGCTGTTATTTGAATTTCAGCCACAGCCAAATGATTCTGTCATGTATTACAATGCATTTTTGCAAGCCGATAGCCTCTCTAATTCATTCACGAATCAACCACTTTATATTTTCAGTGAAGGCACAATTTCAATTCGTTCGCAAAAATTAGCAGGACATATCTGTATTATTTCCCGTCAGTCTATCATCGTTGGAAAAAATTCGGCTCTTGAAAATGTATTGCTTATTGCGCCGCACATTGAAATTGAAAAAGAAACAGAAGGTTTTTTCCAGGCGTTTGCACGCGATTCATTACACATCGGCGAAGAAGCTCAGCTCCACTACCCGACTGTGCTGGGAATTATTGCCTCAAAAAAGTCGCCAAACCTTGCATCGCTGCTGATCGGTGAAAAATCCAAAATCGTTGGACAACTATTCGCCTGTAATCTTGAAACCGATTTCCGTAAACATGTGCTTATATCCACAGCGAAGGAATCAATCGTCTATGGTGAAATCTATTCTTCAGATTTAGTTGATCATAAAGGAAGTGTTTATGGAAATATTACTTGCACAAAATTTGAATTAAAAACGCCGTCTGCAGAATATGAAAATCATTTATTGAATGCAGTGATCAATCGCCCAGAACGTTCGGCGGATTATGTTGCTTCCGCATTAACAAGAAAACCCACAGATAAAAAAGCAATTGTACAATGGCTTCATTAAAGCTGAAAGGATATGTGCTGCTTGAATCCATGATCGCCATGATCATCGTAATGATGTGCTTTGGATTTTCTGTCATGATCTATAACACTGTTGTATCAGGCACAAGAAGCAAATTAAAAGTAGTGGCCCGCATACGGCTTGAAAACGAAGCGATCAATTCAAAAAACGAAAACCGCCTGCTGGATGAAACAACAACATTCGACGAATTCAGAATAGAAAAAAAATTAATACCGGTTGAAAATTGCGAAAACCTTTTTCAGCTGCATTACACTGCCGTCACACCCGATAATATTGTGCTGGCAGAATATAACGAGATCATTAATGTTCCATAAACAACTCAAAGCGTTTACACTATTAGAGCTGCTTGTCGGAATGATCCTCAGCGGAATTGTTTTGACTGCAACATTCACAGCTTATCGCATCACGACAAAACAATATGAAACCTACAGGGAAAAATCTAAATCTATAACCGAAATATCATTTTTTGTAAGCCAGCTGCAAGTCGATTTTTCAAATGCAACTACTATTACACAACATTCTGAAAACACAATTCATTTGCAATCCGACAAACGCAAGCTGGAATACATATTTTCAGCTAAACATGTACTGCGGAATGACTTTCAGCAAATTGACACATTTCATGTTGCTGTACAAGGAATAGAATCATTATACAAATCACAAAAAGTCAATGATGAAAATTCAGAATTAGATGAATTACATATTCGGGTAACATTCGAAGGAAAAACAGAAAATAAAATTTACCTGAAAACCAAAAACCCGAAAGCTGAATTAGACAAAGCTGACACTGAATAAAAATAACATGGCGATCGACATCTCTAAAATACACGCAGGCAGAACTACCAACGAAAAAAAATCGTCTGTTGGTGTTACGGGTTTTATGAGTCGCGACATTAAGCTTTTTGGCAGCAAATGGAATGATAAAAAGAAAGAAGGTTTTTATGGAGAGCTTCATGTATTGCTGACCGCCGGCGTTGATATTCGTACGGCGTTAGAATTACTCGAAGGAGAAGCAGAAAAGAAAGAGGAGCAATTAATGTATGGCCAGATCTTAAAAGCAATTATCAATGGCAAAACATTACCTGAAGCCATCGAAGCAACCGGAAAATTTTCAGCGTATGAGTTTTACAGTCTGCGCATAGGCGAAGAAAGCGGGCGAATGAAAGAAGTGCTGAAAGATCTCGGTGAGTATTACACAAAAAAAATAAAACAGCGAAGAAAAGTCACCGGCGCACTCTCCTACCCCATGGTTGTAATGCTCGTTGCCATCGGTGCCGTTTGGTTTATGCTGCGTTTTGTTGTCCCCATGTTCGCAGATATGCTTAAACGCTTCAACACCGAATTGCCGGGCATTACAAAACTCATCATCGATGCATCAGAAGCGTTGGGAAAATATGGTCCGCTGGTTTTTCTCTTGCTCGCGGGAATTTCAATCCTCACCTATTCACAGCGAAAGCAAGATTGGTTCCGCAAATTTTCTTCGGCTTTTGTTTTTCGCATTCCATACATCGGAAAGATCACGCAGAAAGTTTATCTCGAACGTTTTTGTCATTCCATGCATTTACTGCTTGCATCGCGCACACCGCTAGTCAACGCGCTGGAGCTCGTACAAAAAATGGTCGGCTACTACCCGATTGAAACTTCACTTACAAAGATCAGAACCGATATTATGCACGGAAGCTCTTTGCATGAATGTCTTTCTAAATTTCCGGTGTACAATAAAAGAATGATCTCGCTTATCCGTGTAGCCGAAGAAGTGAACCAGCTCGACTTGATGTTCGACAAACTTTCAAAACAATACTCAGATGAAATTGAGCACGAAACGTCAATGCTCGGGAGTGTGATAGAACCTTTAATGATTGTTTTATTGGGTTTGATGGTAGCAACGATATTGGTTGCA
>JBKJMR010000103.1:0-3150 GCA_046596275.1 Bacteroidia bacterium
CAATGAAATTTGAGCTGCTACGCGTTACCAATATCATGCTTAAGCTGTATAAAATGCCTTTATCAAAAGAGCGTTTCAAAGCGTATTTAAAAATGCTTCGCGGCGATAAAGGCTGAATTAACAGTTGGGCGTGCGAGCCGCGCTTTCGGTAGTCGCTTTTTTCTTTTTTTTCATCAGGCAGTTTCACAAACGTACCTGATGAACGAAAAAAAATAAAAAGAGCTCCGACAATACCTCAATCGCTCACGCAAAAAAAAATCGCAATGAAATTTGAACTTCTGCCCACTATTGACATTATGCTTGAGCTCTACAAAATGCCTTTATCAAAAGAGCGTTTCGAAGCGTATTTAAAAATGCTTCGCGGCGATACAAAAGATGATATGGTCCTTCCCATTGGCGGATTTAATCCGATGGCAAAAGAACACGCAATTCAAAAGCTGGCCGAATTAAAAATTTTGAATGCGGAAGAAATAATTCAGATCACGCTATCAGAATTAAATAATCGCTTAAGCAAAGAAATAAATCCGGCTGTTTTTAAAGTTGCACTCAATTTATCCGACGATTTAAAAGGTGGCTGGACAAATCGCTACACGCACGATTACGACAGCAAATTCAAAATCAACGCGCTGGTAACACGTAATTTTTGCGTGCCTGTTTTCTGGACAAGCGAAAAATTTTCTCCAGCCATAATCAGAGTGCGCACTGCACAATATGTTTATCGCACCGTTTATTGGTTAACAAATCCAAAACCAAAAACATTGAAAGAGCATATTGAACAGGAAAAATTTGTTGCAGAAAATGTTGGCAAAAAGAATTCCGACGAAATTGATGCAGCAGCATTAAATGCTTTTTACAAAAAACACCTGAATACAGAAGATTATCACATCATTTTTAATTTCCTGTATGGAGATGCTGCTTCAAGGTCTCTTGAATTTCCTTCGTATGGAATTAAAGAAGACATGGCCGGCTTTAAATATGCATATCAATAAAAATCTCTGGCTGTTTGTGGAGCGAAGTTGAGAACCACTGTTGGCACCAAGAGAGTTTATCAGCACAAGAGGTTCTCGACTTCGCCCGAACAAACTAAAGAAAAAAAAAGACGCGGATAAATCGCGTCTTTCTCAAATGGAATATTAATGCTAACTCAAAGCCTGCTTCAAATCCGCAAGCAGATCTTCTATATCCTCAATACCAACACTCAACCGCAGCAAATTATCCACCACACCTACCCTGTCGCGCTCTTCTTTTGGAATGGAAGCGTGCGTCATCGTTGCAGGGTGATTGATCAGCGATTCAACTCCGCCGAGCGATTCTGCGAGTGAAAAAACTTTGAAGGAAGAAGCGATTCGGAATGTTTCTTTCAGATCGGCATTTTTTAATACGATGGAAATCATTCCGCCGAAATCGCGCATTTGCTTTTTCGCAATTTCGTGATTCGGGTGATCTGTGAATCCTGGCCAGTAGATCTTTTCAATCTTCGGATGGCCTTTTAAAAATTCAGCCACTTTTTTTCCGTTGAAGCAATGACGCTCCATGCGGATGTGCAATGTTTTTAATCCGCGCAGCACGAGGAAAGAATCCATCGGACCAGGATTTGCACCGCAGCTGTTGAGAATAAAATAAAGCTGGTCGTAAAGTGTTTTGTCGTTTAGCAATAATGCGCCCATCACAACATCACTATGTCCGCCGAGATATTTGGTCACCGAATGCATTACAATATCAGCTCCTAATGCAAGCGGATTTTGCAAATACGGTGAAGCAAATGTATTATCGACAGCAAAAATTATTTTATTTTCTTTCGCGATTGCAGCGCATGCAGCGAGATCAATGATCTGCATGGTTGGATTCGTTGGTGTTTCCACCCAGAGCAATTTTGTATTCGCATTCACATACTTCCTGATGTTGGAAGCATCGGTCATGTTGATGAAATGAAATTTGATTCCATAATTCGCAAATACTTTTGTGAACATGCGATAAGAACCTCCGTAAAGATCATCGCCGGTGATTACTTCATCGCCGGGACGCAACAATTTCAGCACCGCATCCATCGAACCCATCCCGGAGCTGAAGCACAATCCGAATTGCGCACCTTCCAATGCTGCGAGACAACCTTCCAAAGCAACACGAGTCGGATTTTTACCGCGCGCATAACCGTATCCTTTATTTGTGCCGGGAGATTCCTGCACGTACGTTGAAGTCTGGTAAATCGGCGTCATGATCGCGCCCGTGGTTGGATCAGGTTCTTGTCCTGCGTGAATTGCGTTTGTGCCGAATCCGTATTTGCTGTGATCGAACATAGAAGAATAATTTATTGAGCCACAAAGATACTATACTCGTTGTTTCCGAATACACTTGATCTGTAATCGCTCAATAACTTTCACATGAAATCAACCATGATTTTAGAGGAATAAAGATTTAATCGCTTTATCGGGTTTCATATTCATCTTTATATTCCCGGTTGATGTAATCAGGTTCTGGCAAACCTGTTCCGCAATAATCATAAAATAACGGATTGGGAAGGATTTCGTGGTTGTAACAATACATTTTCCAGACTTCCATTTCGATCATCAGCGCATTCAGGGCGGGATCAGAAGTGTGGGCGCCGGATAAACTCCATATCCCAAAATGTCTATTAGTTTTTAACTGAAAAGGAATTCTCACCCTAACTTCATTTCGTATCACAATTACACAGTCAATTTCTTCAAGAGTAATAGGCTTACGTTTGTAGTCTGAGAATAGCAAGGCGTTTTTCCAGTTAATAAATCCAGACAACGTATTGAGTTCTGCAATCCATTTCTTGTCCGATTGTATCGGTCGCAACAAAAAATTATTCTTGACCACATTCCTGCTTCCGATAAAGACCGAATCCAGATGGAAATTCATACGCATCTCATCTATCGTAATGCTACTGACAATTTGCTTCTCTTCCTTCAAGATTTCCAGGTTGTAATAAGTTGATTCTTCATGATTTATTTTATCCGCCAAAACCAACCGATCCTTCGATAAAAAGACGATACGAGATTCACGATACACTGATTTGTTTCTTTCGTAATCAACAATTTCGTTATATTCCAATGAATCGGAAACGCCGGCTTTTATTCTGTACACCAAAATATCTCCTCGAATGCTGTATGAAGTATCAGGATAACC
>JBKJMR010000238.1:0-2876 GCA_046596275.1 Bacteroidia bacterium
ACGGTTATAAAACGTACATCGCATGCTTTCAATGCACCACGCGTCAGAAACGGAGATACAATCATTCACTCCATCCATATTCGGCGTAAAGACATTCGGCAATGTCGGATTACATTCTGCCTGATTATGATCCTCTATTGCATCCGGAAATTCAAAGACAAAACATCCACCATCGATCCTTGCCATAAAACCATCTTTTCTTCCGTAGCTGGTAATATTTTGCGGACCGAATTGCGCTGAAGGCAAATCAAAATAACCACAAAAATAAAGTCTGCAGGAATCATCAACTCCAACTCCATAACCACGGTCTTCCAACGGACTACCGGCCTGCATGGCCCATTTCCAATCACCCAAAGAATCGATAGCAGCTACGAATGCCTGTATCGTGTCTGCACCGGTTTGTAAAGTCGTATCATTCCCGAATTTTACAAGGCCTTTACATTGGCCGGTAATAAAAATATTTCCATCATCATTTGTTGTGAGTGCTCTTCCTGCATCACTGCCACTTGTTGAACCTGCACGTTTTGCCCAAAGCCAGTTGCCATCTAAATCCATCCGTGCAACAAAAATATCGCGACCGGAAGGGCCACCATAATTATTCAGCGTATCAGCACCGAACATCACATGGTCGCGAAATTCTCCTGTTAAATAGATATGCTGTTCGTTGTCAATTGCAATTCCATTTGCCCGATCATCAAGAGCGCTTCCTGTAGTTGTTACCCATTGGAAATTTCCGTTCGCATCATACTTCATTACAAATATATCGCGACTGTTATTTGTGCTTGCAACAGCAAAATTTCCGAAAGGTTTAACACCATAAAATCCGCCTGCGATGTAAACATTTCCTGCGCTGTCCAATACAATGTCATTATCACGTTCAACATCTGTACCACCGAATGTTCGCACCCATTGCCAAACTCCTGCGGGCGATATACGCGCAACATAAGCAATGGAATCATTAATGTTTATCGGCGGCAATGTTCCGAAAGTGGCAGTACCTGGTACCGGACCATAGTGATTGGATAAAAATCCGGTAACAAAAATATTTCCCTGCGCATCGGTAACAGCATCATAACAATGATCATCGCCTGTTGATCCGCCGGTAATTGCCCAGATAAAATTTCCATTCGGATCGATCTTTACTACAAAAGAATGATCGGCATTACCGTTTACAGTAAACGGGCCGAATGTTGCGTAGGCCCAATAGGTTCCTGTAACAATAATATTTCCTTGTGGATCCGTACACAAACCAAGACCGCGGTCATCATTACCACCACCACCACCGACAGCCCAGATAAAATTTCCTGCAGCATCCTGTTTTGAAACAAATGCATCTTTCCCTGAAGTAGGCAGGTTGACATAAATGCTTCCGAAATAAGCATCATTATTATAATAACCCGAAGTAAAAATATTCCCTGACTGGTCAAGCGCAATATCAAGTGACTTGTCAGAACCACTGTTCCCACAATGTGTCACCCAGTTAATGGTTGGATTCTGTGCGTTTGAAAAAGAAATGAGCGCGAATAAAAAGACGCTCAGCAGAGACAATTTTTTTGTAGAGGTTTTCATGTTGCATAAATATAACAAGCCCATAAGACTTGTACAACATTAAATTAACCTTTGTGCTATCGGCGACCTTCGGCTGCTGTTACCAGGAACCACGTATTACGCAATTGTTCGCGGTTGTATTTGATCGCATTTTTAGAAGGCCATTCGATCATTTCACCGCCCGCTTGCTCAACGATGACTTGTCCGGCTGCCGTGTCCCATTCCATTGTAGGAGCAAAACGCGGATACACATGTGCAATTCCTTCTGCAACGAGACAAAATTTAAGTGAGCTTCCTGCTGCAACAAATTCAACGCTACCATGTTTTTTTCTTTGTGCTTCTACATACGCTTCCGTTTCCGGTGAAGCATGTGAGCGGCTTCCGACAATAGTAAAAGTTGCCGGCAGATTTTGAACAGGAAGCTTTTGTCCTTGTGTGAAAAATTCTTCAGGTGAAGTTATAGCTGATGCTTTATCGACGCGAAATGATCCTACACCTTCTGCTGCAAAATGTAAAACGTCTGTTACAGGAGTATAAATCACACCGAGAGTAGGTTTTCCGTTTTCTGAGAGGGCGATGTTGACAGTGAATTCACCGTTGCGCTTGATGAATTCTTTTGTTCCATCGAGCGGATCAACAATCCAGCATTTTGTCCAGGTGCTGCGTTCTGCATATTCATGTGCACGGGAATCTTCTTCGCTTAAAACGGGAATTGCTGTGCTTTCTAATGCTTTTACAATTACATCATGCGATGCGCGATCGGCGAGTGTTAACGGTGTGCGATCGTCTTTGTAAGTAACATCAATTGCTGCGAGCTTGTAGATGTTGAGAATAGCTTTTCCTGCTTCGATGGATGCGGCGATGGCTGTTTTGAGAAGATCTTTCATAATTTAATTCTAACACTTAATAAAATCCTAATTAATTATTCTCCGTGATCGAACACGCTCTTTTACTTCTTCCCATGAAAAACCTTCTTCAGGATAAGCCTTATAATGGTCCATTCTTTCATCTAAGTCAGCTTTGTCTTCATCCGACAATTCAAAATTTTCAGTCTTGAGATGGCAACTTACTAAATGGTAAATAACTTTCAATACCCTTTTGTCCTCAACTTCATTAATGGCTTTTAATATTTTATTTTTTAATGCAGCTTTCGTCATAACAGCTAATATTAAAGATAAATAATTTCTCAATATTTTGCCCCGCCAACACCGATGTTCTCAATCGGATGCCAGGTGGTTTTAATTTCTTGTGTGTCAAAAATGAAATAAGGATTCTGTGATTGAGTTTTATTCCAATCTTCCTTATAAACAAAAACACGTTTCACATTC
>JBKJMR010000358.1:0-6440 GCA_046596275.1 Bacteroidia bacterium
GATTGGTGTGTATGCAAGCTGGGAAGTTGACATTTGGAGAAAGCTGCGCAATGCAAAAGATGCTGCAAACAGCCGGTACCTCGCAAGCATTGAAGGAAAAAATTTCATGATAACAAACCTTATTGCTGAAATAGCAGAAGCGTATTATGAATTAATGGCCCTGGATAATAAGCTGGAGAATGTAGAGAAGAATATCAGTATACAAACTGATGCGTTGAACGTAGCAAGACAGCAGAAAGATGCTGCGAAAGTTACGCAGCTTGCCGTTAACAGATTTGAAGCACAGTTGCTACATACACAAAATCTGCAATACGAAATTAAACAAGCGATTGTGGAAACCGAAAACAGGATCAATTTTTTAACCGGACGATTTCCACAACCTGTGCTGAGAAATTCTGCCTCATTTAATGCAATGCAATTAGATTCTATTCACGCAGGTGTTCCTTCAGAATTGCTGATGAATCGTCCTGATATACGCGAAGCAGAAAAACAACTTGTTGCTGCAAGGCTCGACGTGAAAGTGGCGCGTGCAAATTTTTTCCCTTCGCTGCGTATTACAGCTGGTGCTGGTTTCAGAACATTTAACCCGGCTTTTTTGCTTAACCCCTCATCGCTGCTTTATAATCTTGCCGGAGATCTTGTGGCACCGCTCATTAATAAGAATGCAATCAAAGCAGCGTACAAGAATGCAAATGCCAGGCAAGTGCAATCGCTTTACCAATATGAGCAAACACTGCTGAATGCATATGTCGATGTACTGAACCAGCTTTCAAAAAGTGAAAATTTCAGGAAAAGCTATGAGACAAAATCGAAAGAGGTGGAGCTATTAGTGCAATCGGTTGTTATTGCAAACAACCTTTTCAATTCAGCACGCGCAGATTATTCCGAAGTATTGCTTACGCAGCGCGAGGCGCTGGAATCGAAAACAGAGTTGATTGAGATTAAGATGAAGCAGCTGAATGCAAAGGTGAATATTTACAGGACGCTGGGCGGTGGATGGAAGTAGAAAGGTTGTTGCCTTGAAATAAACGCATGTGTTTAAAACGAAAATTCGCTATTGTTTACCGGCGGATTTTCGTTTTATAACAGCGTTTTTCCACATATTGATATATAATACCACAATAAAACCAGCTGCAGCTGTTGCAATACCGGTGCTGGTAAGAATCAATAAATACTACGTGTGTTATCATAGTGTGCTTATAATTGAAATCCGTTCATGACATTGAAAAGTTTTAAGTGACTTTCATTGTAGTCCGCTATTAACGGAACAAATTTTGCTTCACTAATTTAATGGCAAAGGACAACAGGATATACAAAGCATTAATCATGATCGATTATCCGGGCGCACCTTATGCGGAGTGGATTAAAACCGGTGAAAAAATAATTGAGACAAGACACCGTTCATTCAATTACAGGGGAGATATTGTCATCTGCTGCGGAAAAACAAATTCAGTTGGTAAAAATGCCGGGAATGCACTTTGTATAGTGGAACTGTGGAAAATAAGACCAATGGAGAAAGGAGATGAAAAGGCAGCAGGTGTAAATTACGATCCGCAGATAAAATCTTTTCTTCTTCGTAACTGGAGACATTTCAGCCGCGACTTTAAATTTTCTCCTCAACGAATTTCAGGTGCATGGCAAAGTCTTTTTGATATAGCTATTCCTGATGATGTAGAGATTATTCCCAGGCCGGATATAAAAGCGTTTCAAGAATCAGAATAAGTTGTTCGGTAACGTTAGATAAAACTGACGGCGGTCATTTTTCTATATGTAACTGCTCATAGGCAACAACATCAACAGCTTCTATTTTCACCAATTGCCCGTCTTACTTCACTTATTCAAATAATAAACACCATGGATAAAATTCTTGTTACCACCGATTTCTCTTCCAACTCAAAATCGGGATTACGATTTGCTATTCAATTAGCATCGCAACATAATTATGAATTGACTTTTTTTCATTCCTATACGGTAAGCAAACCCTCTGCCTGGAGTAAAAGTAGATCTGCAACATATGAAAAGCAGGAGGCAGAATTAATTCAGAAGAAGCTGAATAGGTTTGTTGATGCTGTTTATAAAAGCATGGGAATTAGTGCCAAGAATAAGAAGTGTGTCATACATAATTCTGCTGACAGCGATATCAGGGAGTATGCCAACCAAAATAAATTCACCTTTATCTGTATCAGCACCAGGGGTGCAGGAACGTTACAGAAAATATTCGGTACAACTACTTCTGATCTTATTAATAATTCAATTGTTCCGGTAATTGCAATACCTCATAATTATCGTCCTGGAAAAATAACAAGCATACTTTATGCCTCTGATCTTGCAAATCTTGAAAAAGAATTGAAGAAAGTTGTTGCCTTTACAAAGCCATTAAAAGCAAAAGTGGAATTGCTTCATTTCCATTATCCGGCTGAAATGAAAAATAATAAAAAGGCGATGGGTGAAGCGGCAAAAGCATTTTCAAAGCATGACATCAAAGTACATTTTGAAGATATAAATCTTGCAAGCACTTTAATTTTAAATATTGAAGCGAGTATAAAGAAATCCAAACCTTCAATGATGGTGATGTTTACACAGCAGAACAGAAGTTTCTTTGAAAAAATTTTCCTGTCGAGTAAATCTGCTGAGTATTCTTTTAATGCTAAAATTCCGTTACTGGTTTTTAATAAGGCATAACTGTTGCAATAAAATCTGAAAAATTAGCCGATCAATTTTTCATCTGTGCCAGTTTCTCCGGTAAAAGGATTGTAATCATACTTCCTTTTACTTCCACCAGCTTTTCTTCTTTGAAATCGGAAAGCGTGCGTATGACAGTCTCCGGTGCTGTACCTGCAAGGTTAGAAAGATCTTCACGGGAAATGGCCATGCTGAACGGGTCTTTTCCATCTGCATAACGCTCTTTCAAAAGCAAGAGGGCTTCTGCTACACGTTTACGAACTGAATTATAAGCGAGCTGAAGTAAGCGTTGCTCTTTTTCTTTCACATCATTGGAAAGCATACGGATGAAGGCAGCAGAAATATCACGGCTGTTATGTAACAATGCAAAAAAATCTTCTTTGGGAATTACACAAACCTCTGCATCTTCCAGCGCAACAGCGGAATCACTGTAGGGCGAATCCTCAATCAACGCCGAATAACCGAAAAACTCACCATCGCCAATCAACGATGTTATAAATTCTTTTCCATCCGAATTGACCTTGCTGGTTTTTATTTTGCCCTTCGCCAGGAAAAAAATGCCGGCGGCAAAAGATGCTTCATGATATATAACATCTTTTTTCTTGAATATTTTTACTTTTCGTTTGTCAGAAAGCTTAATAAGATCACCTAATTGTTTTGCTTCGTGCATGAATTCATCAAGACCTTCCAGCGTTCTTGTAAATCCTGATTTCAGCTGCTCACTTTTTTTCAGACGGACTTCTACCGCAGTAAGCAGTTCTATATCATCAAATGGTTTTGTGAGATAATCATCTGCACCCATTGTCATGCCTTTCCTGTGATCTGATTTTTCTGCTTTTGCTGTGAGAAAAATAAATGGAATAGAAGCGAGCTCCGGTGTTTTGGAAAGCATGTGTAAAACGCCGTAACCATCCAGCTCGGGCATCATAATATCGCAAATAATAAGATCAGGTTTTTCTGACTGCGCTAAACGCACGCCCTCTTTTCCGTTTTCAGCTGTAATCACTTTGTAGCTTGCGAGCTCAAGAATTTCAGCAGTGTTCTCGCGCATTTCCATGTTGTCTTCTATGAGCAGAATTTTTTTCATGATCTTATTTATGGATTAGCAGATGATAGGTAAGGGGATTTCTACAGTGAAAGTTGTTCCTTCACTCAGCTTGCTGACAAATACAATGGTGCCGTCCATCAGCTCAACATATTTTTTAACGATGTTCAATCCAAGGCCGGTGCCCTGGATATTGCCGGAATTTTTAGCACGATAAAACCGCTCGAAAACATTCGGCTGATCTTCTACAGGAATTCCGATTCCCTTATCTTCAATCGTCATCCTGAGCTTTGCAGTAGTGAGATCGACATTTACTACGATCGGTTTATTTTCTGGCGAATATTTTATTGCATTTGAAAAAAGATTGATCAGCGCATTTTTGACCAGCTGGCGATCGAGGACAATTTCGTGGCATCCCGAATAATTCAGCGTAATTGTTTGGCCGTGCTTCGCAATATTCCGCATGTCTTCTGTCAGATCATTGAGGAGCCTGTTGAAGTTAAATGGTTCAGGGTGGCAACGGATAACGCCTTCTTCCAGCTTTTCAATTGAAAGAAAATCATTCAGAATTTCTGTGAGGTTAGTAACCGAAGATTTAATGCGCTCAACATGTTTGTTTCTTTTGTCAATATCAACAGCGTCATGGTAGCGCGCAATCAGCGATGCTGAAGAGAGAATTGTACCCAGCGGTGTTCTGAATTCATGTGAAGCTGTAGTGATGAAACGCGACTTCAATTCATTCAATTCTTTTTCTTTTTCAAGCGCACGCAACACTTCCTGCTTTGATTGCGCAAGCCGTTCAATAGCTACAGCAAGCTCTTCGGTACGATCACGGACTTTTGATTCCAGGTCAGCATTCAGCCTGGATAATTCATCAGAGGTTTGTTGCTGGTGTCTGTGCGCCTCGTGTAATTCGATCTCACTTTTTTTCCTTTGAGAAATATCTACAATAAAACTCATGATGAATTTCCCTTCATTGGTTTCAAAGGGGCTGAGACTCACTTCTACCATAATTTCAGAACCATCTTTTCTAACACCGTTAAGATCACGTGTTCCTCCCATGGCTCTTGGTTCCGGCTTCTTAGTATATCCTTCACGATGCGTTATGTGCGAATGCTTATGACGCATCGGAACGAGTAATTCAATTTTTTGGCCTATAAATTCTTCTTTTGTATAGCCGAACATTCGCTCAGCCGCAGGATTTGCCAACCGGATCTCTCCGTCTGCATTACAAATAATAATTCCCTCTGTTGCATATTCAAACAGGGAATTCAACATTTCCATTTCACGTTTCATATCACCACCATTTAGCTCAGTTAGAGTAAAGATACTTTTATGATGTGGACTTCTATCACTCACGGTTTATGGTCATTTTTTATTCTATCCGGGAAATCAGCTATGTTACACAAACTTGCAAAGGAAAAATTATTTCGTTTTATAGTTTGAATACATAAAAACGGATAAACTTACGGGAACAGGAACGCATTTCGCCTGAGAATCATCACTCCGAAAACTGATGTTTGTCAGTTTTGCTGCGATAGATTATTTCGGTTGGCAGTGGCTGCAGACTGTATTTCCCCTGGAATAGGAAGGAGAAACATAAGGAATGCCCAATCCCAATCCGCGAATGATCAATAGAAGCGCCATGATGCCGACGAATACAGGAACGGCTCTCCGCATTTTTTCGCGCATGGAAAAAGAAATTTTGGTTCCGGCATATGAAAGAGAAAACATTACCGGTATAGTGCCGAATCCGAAAACAAACATGAAGAGCGCTCCGCTAAGAACAGTACCTGTCGCTGCTGCGCCGGCAAGTGCTGCGTAAACCAGTCCGCACGGAAGCAATCCATTCAGCATTCCAATCAACAACAAAGCATCCGGTCGGTTTCGTTTGAATAATTTTCCAAGCGCATTCCTGATTTTAGAGAATCCTTTCGTAAGCGGAGAAATTTTCATTCGTTTCCCGAAAAGATTCGTCAATAAAGTGAGCAAAATTAAAACGCCTGCGGCAATGGAAAGTGTTTGTTGTCCGCCAGCCCATTTTACTGCGCTTCCCGCAAGACCGGAGATCGCTCCTAATATGGCATACGTAAATGCGCGCCCGAAATTATAAACGGAAATTCCGGTTAAAAGTGATCTTGTTTTCTCACGCTGTAGCGGCAATGCCAATGCGATAGGTCCGCACATTCCAATACAATGCACGCTGCCGAGTAATCCAAGAAGTAATGCAGCGACAGGGAACATTTATGGAATATATAAAGGGATTTCGTTGTAATAATTTTTTCCTCCGGCACTCCAGGTTAATTGCGCTTTGTACATTCCTTTGATAAAATTTTCAGCCGGCACAAGTTGTAACCCGGAAGAATCAACTTGCATTGCAGCTGTAAAATCTTTCGAAGAATCGGAGGGACGGTAAAACTTAATTGTGCCGGAAATATTTTCTTTCGCAACGGAGGCAGGGAATTTTATGGCAATAATTTTATCCGTTACCTCGATTGCAGGTTGTTCGTTCAGCGAAGCGCTTTGTGTTTGCCGGTCAATCTGGTCCTGGAACTTTAATTCGTTCTGGTAATAATCAGGTGAGACAAGATCAATTTTCTCATTCATTGTTTTGAAAACAAGGAAGAGGATCATTGCTACAAAAGCGCCATAAAGAATTGCAATACGTATGCCCCAGCTCATTTTGTTTTTATTTGTTCGTGTCAATCATTTC
>JBKJMR010000623.1:0-4360 GCA_046596275.1 Bacteroidia bacterium
AAGCAGTTGCGTGTGAACACCAAGATTCAACGTAAGACGGTCAGTGAACTTGTGCTGCCATTGAGAAAATGCTTGTAGCAGCCAGGTGTTCTTATCTACGTTCCGGATGTGCTGGAATTGCGTAACATTATAATTAAAGCTGTCGTGCAGGTGAACAAAAATATCAGTCGCGGAGAAACCTGATTTAAGCGTGTTCTTCGAATTGAACTTTTTCGTGAACGCATAATTAAATGTCAGTTTATTCTGGCGAAAATTACTTCCATAGCTTCTCCATTTAGAATCATCCATCCGCGAAAAAGAATCTTGCTTAATAAGATTTTGCATTCCTGTAAGCGCAACGGTGAATTTGCTGTAAGCTGTTGCATTGATAATATACGAATGTGTTACACCTGTCATCCCCGTACGCGTTCCATAATCTGTATCGTAACCGCCCTGGTCATACAGGTTTAATTTTGTGGTGTCAAGCTTGCTGTCCCAAAGTGCGATGAAGCTTAATCCGCCAACGCCCCAAATTGTAAAATCACCGTATTTATTTGTAGGAAAATGAAAGTTGTACGACACATCCTGGTATTTAGGAACAGCATCGCCGACACCAAAATCAGCGCCCATTTTTTGAAACAGCACGAGCGTTGACAAACGATAATTAATTAAAAATGATCCGTTGTGCTTTTTGGAAAAGGGTCCTTCAATCCCTCCTTCGATTCCGTTAAATCCCATTTGCGCGAGGAATTCAAATTTTTCATTGTTTCCTCTCCGCATGCGCAGATCAAAAACACCTGCTGTTGCATTTCCATATTCTGCAGGAAACGCGCTCGTCATAAAATCGGAATTGTCGAGAATATTATTGTTGAGCATGCTTACAGGTCCGCCCGTGCTGCCGAATGAACCGAAGTGATTTGGATTGGGAATATCAGCGCCGTTCAAACGCCACAAAACACCAAGCGGTGAATTGCCACGGATCACCACATCATTGCGCGAATCATCCGCACCGCTTACACCAGCGTAATTCTGCGCCATGCGTGAAGGATCGCCAAGACTCCCTGCGTAGCGCGAAGTTTCTTCGATGGAAAAAGAACGCGAGCTCACGGTTGCCATTTCATTGATCGGCTTTCCTTTTTCCGAGTCATCCGTTATCACTACTTCTTCATTTGTGATAACCGATTCTTCCATGTCAATATTAAGAACCGATTCTTTTCCGGATACAACAACAATGTTCATCGAGCGTTCTTTGTAGCCCATATAGCGGAACACCAAAAGATGACGGCCGACAGTTACATTTTCAAAACGAAAAGTTCCGTCAACATCTGTTGTGGTGTTGCGCATGTTCACGCCGGTATCCGCAAGCAGTACAATTACACCGACAAGCTGACTGCGTGTTTGATTGTCTACGATTTGTCCGCGTACTGTTTGAGTGGGAGTTTGTGCGATTGCTGCCAGTGTGAAAAAAAGGAAGACAAATAAGAGCAGCTTTCTCATGACATCAAATTTGCACAGTGCATTATAAATTTTAAAAGATCAAACTTCCGAACGTTTAGGTCCTGGCTGAAATGTTTTAAGATAAAACGGTTCGAAATAAGCAAGGTCTTCGAAATCTTTTGCAAGAAATTTTTTCTCTGCACGAAGCATTAAATGTTTTGCAGAACAATTTCCTGCATCCGTAAAAGCAGCATTCGGAAATTTGGAAAGCATCTCTTTCGCTTTCGGCATTCCATCTCCGGAAAAGATGATTCGTCTTTCGGCAAGCAGCACAGAAAAAGAATTTTCATCCAAAATATGCGGCGCGACGGGTTCAATTGCATTTCCTTCATGATCGTAGATGGCGCAATACACTTCCATTCTTCGCGCATCCAGCATCGGGCAAAGAAGATCTCCTGCTTGAGCTGCTGATTTCATGCCGTCTGCCATCGCTTCCAATGTTCCGATAGCGATCAATGGTTTATTCAGCGCGTAACAAATTCCTTTTGCAGCAGAAACGCCAATGCGCAAACCCGTATATGAACCCGGACCTTTGCTTACTGCTACTGCGTCTAGTTCGTTGAAAGTTAAGTTTCCTTCCTTCACCACTTCCTCGCAAAACACAGTAAGCTTTTCAGCATGTCGATTTGCTTCATTGATCTCACGCAACGCAATAATTTTTCCATCACGCGATAAAGCGACGGAACAGATTGTTGTGGAGGATTCGATTAGTAAAATATTCAAAATTCAAGATTCAATATTGAGCATTTCCGTGAAGTTTATCTACCAATTTCCAGATTCAAAATCCAGTAAATGATGTTTCTGTTATTGAATTGTCAGACCGAGTGTCTCGTCAGAAAAATGCTTTAATCGCAGAAACAAAATTTATTCTGACGAGGTGTATCGAGGTCCTATTCTTCAATAACAGAAAGCTGCTCCTTCGAAACCTTACTCACTTTTGCACCATTATATAAGTTTGTGCTGATTGATTTATAAGGAGCGCTTACTACTTCATCATTTTCTTTTAGTCCCGATTTGATCTCGATATACATATTATCTTCCACGCCGGTTGTTACAGCAACGAGCTTTACGGCGCCATCCCGATAAACAAAAACACATTCAATTGCCTTTTTCTCTTCCTTCTTTTCTTTGATCTTCGAATCGCCGACAACTAAATCACCTTCTTCTTCGTCATCAGAAGATGCTGCATCACCTTTTTCGCCGACACCTTTTTTCGCTGCGGTATCCGTACGTGTAGTGACGGATTGAATAGGAACTGAAATCGCATTCTTCACTGATTTGGTTTGAATTTCAACTGTTGCAGACATGCCCGGAAGAAATACATAACGATCAGGATGCTGTGGATCGATAAGATCAATATAGGAATCGCGGATGATGCGGATCTTTACAGGGAAATTCGTTACCTGGTCGCTGGAGATGCCGAGCGTATTTGCTGAATTCGCAACTTCCGTTACCACACCTTTAAATTTCCTGTTATTATGCGCATCCACTTCAATCAGCGCAGTATCTCCTTCGATCACACGGAGAATATCATTTTCATTTACATCCACCTGCACTTCCATTTCATTCAGATTTGCAAGACGCATAATTTCTGTTCCTTCCATTTGCGCCATACCGATGATGCGCTCACCTTTACGTTTATTCAATTTGGAAATCGTTCCGTCGACAGGAGCATAAATAGTTGTCTTCGCAAGATTGTCATTCGCTTCTTTCAAAGATGCCTGCGTGCTTGCCACATTAAAGTCCGCGCTCTTTACACTTTCATTTGCTGCATTCACATCTGCCACTGCACCATCATAGGTTGCTTTGATCTGCTCAAATTCAGCATCAGAAATAGCACCCTGGTCGTGCAGCTTTTTATTCCTGTTGTAGCTTGCTTCAGCATTGGTAAGCTGCGCTCTTGATTGTTCAAGTCGTGCAGAGCTGTTGGCCATTTGTGCTTTCGCACCGTTGAGCGTGGAAGACATACGCTGCACTGCAGATTGATAAATAATCGGATCAATGCGAAGAAGCAAATCGCCTTTGCGAACAGTGTCGCCTTCTTTAACAAGCAGCTCAACGATCTCACCGGAAACATCAGATGAAATTTTTACTTCTACTTCCGGCTGAACTTTTCCGCTGGCAGAAACGATTTCTGTAATGTCGCGCCGGATGGATTTTTCTGTTGCGACTTTAAGTGTTTCTCCACCGGAACCTTTTTTCCAGATGATGATAACGATAAGCAGGGTGAGTAAAATTCCACCAATGATCAGGAAACGTTTCATATGTTATTCTTCAAAAAGTAAGTGGTTTGCCCTGGTAATAATCGAGCACTTTCATCCGGAAAATGTAATCGTATTTCGACTGAACGAGATTTGCTTCAGCTATTGCAAGTGAATTTTTTGATGTATTGTATTCGATGCTGTTTGATGCGCCAAAGTTGAACCTGTTCTCCGTATAGGCAAATGCTTGTTTGGATGCTTCTACTGCTTTTTCTGTTGCTTTATATTTTAAATAAGCCGCTTGAGCATCTGCGTACGCCTGGGTAATGTTTTTGCGCAATTGCTGTTGAGAAAGTTCCATATTCAGCTGCGCACTTTCTCTTTGAATTTTTGCGCGTGCAACAGAACTGTTCACCTGGAAACGGTTGAAGATCGGAATGTTGATTTGCACACCGATGCTTTTGTTCACGTTGTTTTGAAACTGATCAGCGAATGGCGTTGTAACAAACGTCGTTGAGTATTGCGGAATAAGAACGTAATCACCACTTGTAGTAATGCCGATAGTATCCACGCCGGTAATGCTTGAGTTGCTGATGTCTCTTGCCAAACCGGAATAGCCGGTTCCGAGCGAACCTTGCAAAGTAACAGACGGACTATATTGTCCCTGCGCAACCTAAACGCCT
>JBKJMR010000092.1:0-6964 GCA_046596275.1 Bacteroidia bacterium
AGCCAGAATCACTTTTCACGAATAAATTTTCACCGGCCGGTTTCCAGCTTACACCATCTTCCGAAACAGAAGCCTCAATTCTGTAGCCTGCTTCTTTGACAGTCCGGTAGCCATCTGCTTTCCTGTTTGAATGAAGCATGTAGTATAAACCTTTATGCTTCCAAACGAACGGTCGTCCTATTGCGTCAGTTGTTGAATCAAACGGAATACAAATTTTATTTTCCCGCATCCAATTAATTCCATCTTTCGAAGTCGCATATTTCACATTGTAACAAGGCTCCGGATGATTATTGATCGGAATGATTTTTTCGCAGGATAAATACCACATCTTAAAAGTTCCATCCTCTTTTAAAACACAAGGTTGTCCAACCCAGATCGGATCGAAAGGACCACGATCTAAAACAGGTCCTTCAAAACAACGCGTGAATGTTTTTCCTTCATCCGAACTTTCTGCTTTACCAATTGAAAGACGATAAGATGCAGAATCGCTTTTATTCCAGCCGGTATAATACAAAACCAGCTTATCATCTTCACGCATAAACCAGGAAGGCATTGTACCTGAATCATCGAAGGTTCCCGGGATTCCATGCGAATAGGAAGCGGATGAACTCACGTAAATAACTTTTGAAGGATTGTTTCCGTCTACATCTACAAAACCAACACTTGACCTGCTTTGTTCATCGCGTGTGGCAAAAAATATCCGGATGTTGCCGTCCTCTAACCGCAAAGGAAACGGCACCTGCGCATGCGATCTGCTCCAGGGAAATTCTCCTGTAGGTTTGTAAACATGCGCGATCTTTCTAAAGCTGATTTTCATAATTAGTAAGCATCAATACTTTTTAATCCTTCTTTTTTCTTTGCGGGATTTCCTGTGTATACGCCCCACTCTTCCGTCTCGCGTGTAATGCTCGCGCTCATTCCAACCAATGTTCCTTTTGCTAAATGGGTAAAATCACGAATCGTTGCATTGACACCGAAAAAACAATTTGATTCAACATGACAATGGCCGGATAACACAACATGCGAAGTAAAAAAAACATGATCATCAATTCTTCCGTGGTGACCAATATGATTTCCGCTCCACAACACCACGTTATTTCCGATCGTTGTGAAGGGCTGAATGGTATTGTCTTCCAGGATAAAACAGTTTTCACCTATAGCATTTCCGAAAAGTGTGGCTTTGGAAGAAATATAAGAGATGAACGAATAGCCGCGCGCTTTAGCTTCATTGAAAATAGTTTCACGCAGCGTATTCATTTTTTTGCCTGTCATAGGAGCAAAAAATGAATATTCTGCGGGATTGAAAAATGATTCCAGCTCTTCGAACGGAACAACAGGCAATCCTTTAAAATAAGGCTCTTTGATATATTGCTTGTGAACAGTAAAGCCCACAACTTCATAATCAGAATCGTGCTGAAGATAAAAATGCGCCAGCTCAGCCGTATCCATTATTCCGAAAATTACTACTTGCTTACTTTTCGACATTTTGTTTTTTTCAATTATACTGGTTGCGTGATTGCGAGCATTAATTTGTTTCGAGCGAATATTCTTCCAGCTTTTTATGGATCTCTTCCGGCGATAAAAACAGCAGGTAATCCAATATAGAAAGGCCGGGAACAAATTCAAAATTAAACTGGGAATACGGAGAAAATTGAGTTTTCAAAAAATAAATTTCAATTTGCTTATCCGTAAAAACTGCGCGATCGTAAATTTCTTTTCCACCGATCGGGTTGATATAAACCTGCGCGTTATTCTGCAAACAAATATCCAGCACACGATGCTGACCTTTCAAATTTGCATTCTGATAAACAGAAGAGGATTGAACGATGTTTGTTTTGATTTCGAGGTACTCACAAACCGATTTGATCGCTTTGTAATTTAGTTCTGAAACACTCGCGTAAGAATCGTTCAGCAAATCGACGAAAAGAGGAAATACTTTTTCAAACTGCGGAGCTTTACGATAAGCAGCTTCAACGGTTTTCAGCAAACGCGCTTTCCATTTCGGTTCAGGATCGAGCGATGTATCTGAAATAATCCTGTTCTGACTCGCTTTCACCAAAGGAATGCTGATCAAATGCGCCTGCCCATTCACCAGGATATTATTCCGGTTGATCCACCCGCGCATAATGAAATTCACATCATCATAGATCACGAATGTATCAACTGCATTGATCAATTGAAAATACCCGAGGTACGGAAAAAAGTACGGCTGCATTACTGCTACTTTTTTTTTATTTTCCATTCCCCGAGCGCTCTTTTATGATGATGGAGGAAATCAATTCTTGTTCTGCAGGAAGCAACGTATGATAAACCGGCAGACAAAGTATTCGCGTAGAAATATCGTCGCTTACAGGTGTTGGATTGTGCTTTACATAATTCAAAGACGAAAGTGACGGAGAGAAATATCGGCGTGTAAATATTCCCTGCGCTTCCAACTTCTCTTTTGTTTTTAATACCGCCGCTTCAGAAGGAAAAATAAATGGATAATAGGCATAGTTGTAATCGCAGTGCTTTTCAATTTGCAAAGGCTCACGATCCAAACCGGAAAACATATTGTCATAAAAAAGAAATTGCTCCTTGCGTTTGCTGAGCAGCTCTTCCGTGTAAGCGAGATTACACAATCCCATTGCTGCATGGAACTCCGAATTTTTTCCGTTGATTCCCACACATTCAATATCAACCGGTCCGTTGTAGCCGAAGCTTCTCATATACGAAAGTGTATTATGCACATCCGTATGCGGAGTGAAAACAGCGCCGCCTTCTATGGTATGAAATAATTTGGTTGCGTGAAAGCTCGTCGTACTTACATCACCAAAGCCAAAAATGCTTTTTCCGTGATACAGCGTTCCGAAGCAATGTGCTGCATCGTAGATCACTTTCAAATTATGCTTTTTTGCAATCGCTTCAATCGCGTCGATGTCGCAGGCATTACCGAAACAATGTGTGGCAAGAATTCCCGTAACATCTTTATCGATCAATGCTTCAATTTTTGTAGCATCAATATTACAAGTGCGTGCGTCAATGTCGGCAAAAACAGGTGTGCAATTTTCCCAGACAATTGTGCTGGTAGTAGCGACAAAGCTGAAAGGCGTAGTAATAATTTTTCCTTTCAGCTTAAGCGCCCTGATCGCGATTTGCAACGCTATTGTTCCATTGTTCAGAAACAGCAGATTCTCAATATTGAGATATTGTTTCAGCTTTTGTTCGAGCTCCACAACCAGCGGACCATTATTCGTAAGCCAGTTTCTATCCCAAACACCCTGCAGATATTTCTGGTATTCAGCAATCGGTGGTAAAAATGGTTTTGTTACAGGGATCATACGCTATACAAGGTAAATAAAATACTCATGATTTATTGAGCCATGGAAAGTCGGTGCCCACAGGTTCTTTGCCAAGGAATTTGCACATCTTCAAATAAGTGCCCGGCTCGGAAAGGTTCATTTCGAGCAGATTTGTTTTCATCCGGAAATATTCTCGTACAATATCATTGTGCGTATTGTAATAGTGAAGAAATTTCGGCTTGTGATAAACATCATCTTCCGGTGTATCAAATAATATTCTGCTGCTTTCCCATGGCCTTCCTTTGTAATGATAAACGGTATTCATCAGCACTTCTTTGGTCGGCACTTTTCCATTACCCCAAAGATTGCTGTGAAATTTCACCATGGAATTATACCATTGATCCGGATTATCACGAACGGTTAAAATAAATTTTGCATTCGGGAAATAATGATCAAGCAAAACAAATGTATACGGAAAGCTGAATGGCGCATCCTGGAAAGCATCGGCAGTGTGACAAAGATCAATGACCGGTTTAAAATTTCTTACCGCATATTCTTTCAAAAGCAATTCGCCTTTCACCTGGTCGCCTACTGTATAACCAAGTGACTTGAACGTTTCCTCCAGCGAAGTTGTCCCCGTTTTATTCAGTCCGATACAAAACACCTTTTCTTTTTCAAAAGGCGATTTTCTCCATTTTTTGAACATACACAAAAGTACTTTATCTGACTTTTAACTTTTAATTAAACAGCTTTACGTAATGGATTCTATTTATCCCAATCAAACTTTCTTCCGATGTGATCAAAAAATGCTTCGTTGTGCGGACGAAAAAATTCTTTGAGCATATTCATTGTCTCCGGGCTCATCTGATCTGCATACGGACGAACATGATGTTTCTTATTGATCTTCGAACTTTCCCATTTAAAAGGAGGTATGTCAAGAAACTTTTCGATTTGTTTCAATACGTTTTCGCCATCATTTTCAAGCTCTTTATCTTCAAAAATGAGGAAAGCATTTTTAGGAAAAAATTTATAATACCGTTCTAATTGCGGAAGATAAATTCCTGCACGAATCAGCGGAGGTCCGGAAAAAGTTGTAGTTCCGTCGGCAATAACTTTTAATTCCTTCTGAATAAATTTATCAAACGATGGACCTTCTTCGCTATTGAGCAATTCTTCCCAAAAAGGTTTGTTCTCCACCGGAATTGATTCAATAAATTCTTTTGAAGTCACATATTTCCTGCTCTCCGGATCAGAGTGAAACATCTTGTACATGTTGAAGGCAGAGAACGCACGTTTAATCGGGTTCCTGACCAACAAAATAAATTTCATGTCCTTGTTGTATTCGAAAATACGCTGCGAACAAACAGGTGAATTGATATAAGCGGGCGTAGCATCAAAATAACGAATGCCGCGTTTCCCGAAATTATCAAATAGCTCATGATACACTTTCGGACCCTGGTTGTAATAAAAATCTTTGCTGAAAAATGCAGCTTCTTTATTTCTCGCACCTTGTAACAACGGGTGTGCGGATAAATAATGAAACAAAGATGAAGTGCCGCATTTCTGTGCACCCACGATCATGAAGCTGACCCTGGTTTGATTTCCGAAAATGTTTTTTAAAAGGCTCATCGAAAAATCAGTTTAGATCAGGACCATGTGCTTTCGAATTCAATCGGCGTGTTGAGTTCGTATTTGGATGAAACCTGGAATTCACAAGCTGCCTGCACGCGCAACATGGGTTTGTTCCTGAATCCTTCTGCTACCATTAATGCAACGGAGTACAATCCTTTTGAAAGAATGATTCTCGGAATAACAACATTGGCTTCATAAAAAGTAAAACCATTTTCCTTTTGGTAACTATTTTTTTCGTCCAGACCTTTTTCATTCATACAAATACCAACCGGCCGTTGCGCTTTATCGAAAATAGTAACCGTTAAAACCGGTGCAGTAAATTCCGATTTTACTTTAACCCTGATATTCAATTTCAAATCATCGAGATAATTTATCGTAGGCACAGCATCATTTTCATTACCACCTGCTTTCATCTCTATCAATTCCGCTTCATCATTCCTGTTGAACTGCACATTTTTATTTTTATTCTTGATCTTACTGAATTCAGAATAATAAATATCAATTCCTTTCGCAACATCATTTCCCTGGAAGATAGCTTTGCCTTTATCCATGCACAAAATGCCGGAGCAAATGCGCGATACCTGCTGCATATTATGCGAAACAAATATCACAGCTGTATTCGCCATAATATTGTCGAGCGAATTAAAACACTTCAATACAAATCCCAAATCGCCCACAGCAAGCACTTCATCAATGATCAAAACATCCGGTTCCATTTGCGCCGCAATAGCAAATCCCAAACGTACCTTCATGCCTGAGCTGTAATTTTGCACGGTCGAATCAATAAACTCTCCGATTTCGGCAAACTCAAGAATGGCATTCAGCTTTTGATCCACCTGCTGTTTTGTAAATCCAAGCAGCTGCCCATTGATGTAAACATTTTCCCTGCCGGTGAGAATCGGATTAAAACCCGCACCCAATTCAATGAGCGCGCCGATCTTTCCATGCATGGTAATCTTGCCTTCATCCGGACGGATCAAACCATTAAGCATTTTCAGCAACGTGCTTTTACCTGCACCGTTGTGACCGACAAGTCCGATACATTCTCCCCTGCGCACATGGAAGCTGATCTCTTTTACCGCCCAGAATTCGTTCTTCCGCAAAACCGATTTTTTGCCTTTGATACCGAACATGGAATTCGCCACTTCCATAAATCCATACCATAAGCTTCTCTTCAGGCTCGTGCTGAATTTTTTTGACACGCCTGTCACTTCCACTAATATGTTATTGTCTTTCTCCATATTAAGTTCCCATGCGCTCAATCAACGTTTGCATAGTAATGCGTTGAAAATAAATCCCTATCACCAGCAGAAGAACGGATGCCGCAGCAACAGAACCAATTTGCATAGCCGATACATCTGTAGGAATATGAAGCAGAATTCCCCGCGTTTGTGTAAGAATCGGGCTGACGGGGTTCAGCTTAAGAATTGCTGCTATCCCTTTAATTGAAGTGGGTTGTGTTGCATAAAAAACCGGCGAAAGAAACATCGCAAGCTGAAGCACCATCGGCACTAACATCTGGAGATCTTTAAACAGCAAGGAGAAAGGCAACAATAATAATCCGATTGAAAGTCCGAACAGCATTAATAAAAAGATGCCGGGGAAAAACAATAACGAATCCCATCCAACAGGAACAGTAAATGCAATCATAACAACTATAATAACGATAAAGCTGGCAGCGGTATTAAAAAGAATTTCATAAAACGCATTGACAATTAATGATTCCCTTGGAAAATTAATTTTTACCAGGATATTCCTGTTCGTCTGCATGACTTGCAGCGGAATATTGATCGCGTTTGCAAATACAGTCCAAAGCATAATACCGACAACAACGAACAACGGATAAGGGGCACCTACATCATCCAGCTTTACCACTTTCGCGGCATTCAAAAAGATCCAGATGCCGGCTGTAACTAAAGGCGGAAGAAATGCCCAAATGATTCCTAAAAAGCTTTGCCGGTATTTTGTGCTGATGCTTCTTTTGGCAAAACGAAGTCCGAGTGAATGCGCAAGTGGAAATTCCCTGATAATATTTCTCAGCGTGGCAAAAA
>JBKJMR010000204.1:0-3799 GCA_046596275.1 Bacteroidia bacterium
CTGAAGCGATTTATTAAAGAGAATACCAAAGATTTTATTCGCTTCAAGACGGAGTTACTTTCGGAAGATGTTGGTGGCGATCCGATAAAAAAAGCGGGATTGATCCGTGATATCGTAGAGAGCATTGCATTGATTCCGGATGCGATTACGCGGAGTGTGTTTGTAAAAGATTGTTCGCGTATTCTTGATATCGGTGAGCAGACGTTGCTGAATGAATTGAATAAATTCAGGCGCACAAATTATGGCAAGAAAAGTTCGGATGCTGCGAAACAAAAAACACAGCAGGATGCGGCAGCCAATTTTGTAGAAGATATTGCTGCGAAGCCGGAAGAAAAAGTTTCGCTTGATGAACAAACAAAAACAGAGTTCCAGGAACGTGAAATTGTGCGTTTGTTATTATCTTACGGCACACAATTAGTGATTGCAGATTCACAGGACGAAGAAGGTAAGCCTTTGGAGGTGGAAGTAAGCTTTGCTGATTTGCTGCTGAATGAACTGGAGCACGATACAAAATTCGAGAATGCTGTTTACCAGAAAATTTACGATGAGTTTCAGAAACATGTGGAGCATGGAAATGTTCCTGACCTGAATTATTTTGTGAATTACCCGGAGCATGATGTTTCGCAAATGGCGATTGACCTTGTAACAATCCCGTACCAGCTTTCTGATTGGGAGAAACACGCAATTTATGTGACAACGGAAAACATGGTTTTAAAAAGTGCTGCGATGCATGCTGCGAATTCTTTTAAGCTGAGAAGCATTGAATGTATGATGGCGGAAAGCAGAAAAGAGATTCGTGAGCTGGAGGATAAAAAGGAATTCGAGAATATGATGATCGTGCTTGCGAAGCTGAAGGCGCTGGAGGATGCTAAGAAACATTTTAGTGCGTTGTTGGGGCGGGTGGTGATCAGGTAGGGGTGGGTGCCTATTCTGAATAACGAAATTACCTTGAGATTTTTTTTAACGCGGGGACGCAAAAGGGCGCGAAAAAAACGCGGAGACATTTTCATATTTCCGAGTTTCTTTGCGGCCCGGCACCTTGGCGTTAAAAGGGATTTCTTAGAATGCCCTGATCAGGCTGAAATCTTGAATCACATAAAGAAATTATTTACCCTCCTTCTGATTCCATCTTTCATTAACGGTACATTAAAATTCAGTAAGAATCCTAAGCGCTTATCCGCAAGCCTCAAATGGGAGGTTAGTTGAGATTCAAAAACAGGATGCATTTGTAAAACCGCTTTTAGCTCTAACACAATTTCTCTTTCAACGAGCATATCGACTTCAAGTCTTTTATCCAATCTGCATCCTTTATAATAAAGCTGAACTGAAACCTGTGATTCTACAAAAATCCCGCGTAGCTCCAATTCCTTTATTAAGCATTCCTCATAAACCGATTCGAGCAATCCCGGCCCCATGATGCGATGAACTTCAATACACGCACTAACAATTTCCGACGCCAGTCGGTTGTACTCTTCCTTTTTCATAAATAAAATTTAAATTAAAAAAACAATCAGATATTCCTCTTCCCTAAAATCTCAAATCCTTTACCCCCAGCTGCAAACTCACCTTCCCGTTATATTCATTCTCATCAATCGTATAACAAACATTCATCTCACCCTTATTCGCCAGCGACGAAAGCATATTGCCAAAACCAAAAGCGATGGCTGGAAAAATTCTGTCGGGGTTGGAGGGATTGATCAAATCCATTTTAAGATGGCGCTCCCCCACTACCCTCGCCCAGCCACGATCACAAATATTTTTGCTCAGGAAAACCGGACTCATATTGCCCGGACCAAATGGCGCGAATTGTTTGAGCACCGAGAAAAATTTCCAATCGATCATTTCAAATGGAATTTCCATGTCGATTTCAATTTCAGGAATCATTTGCTCATCAGTGATGCGCGCGCAAACCTCCTTCTCGAATTTTTCTACGAACGATTCAACCATAGCAGGATCCATTGTTAATCCAGCCGCATATTTATGTCCGCCGAACTGGATTAAGAGATCACTGCAAGCTTCGATCGCTTCGTACACATCAAAATCTTTTACCGAACGCGCGGAGCCGGTTACTTTTCCGTTTGACTCGGTGAGGACGATGGTAGGACGATAATATTTTTCGATCAGTCGCGAAGCAACAATTCCTACCACACCTTTATGCCATCCTGCATCAAACACGACAGTCGATTTCCTCGATTGCATGATCAGTGAAGCGGCCATCATGTCCATCGCGTGGGATGTAATTGCTTTATCAAGGTCGCGACGATCAGTATTGTTTTTATTTACAACTTCCGCAGCGGCTGTTGCTGTTTCTTCGTTTAAAGAAGTCAGTAATTCAACAGCAAGCTTTCCATGTTCAATTCTTCCTGCGGCGTTAATGCGCGGTGCGAAAATAAACACCACATCAGAAATAGAAATGCTGCGTTTTAGTTTGGCCATTTGCAGCATCGCTTTAAAGCCGGGACGCGGATCTTCATTGATGCGTTTCATTCCGAAGGTAGCGAGCACCCGATTTTCTCCTGTAAGGGGAACAATATCAGCTGCGATGGCCACAGCGACTAAGTCAAGCAAATGCTCAAGCGAAGCAACAGGTTCATTTCTTTTTTGCGCGATGGCCTGGGCAAGCTTGAAACCAATTCCGCAACCGCAAAGCTCGTCGTATGGATAAGAACAATCATTGCGTTTCGGGTCGAGAACTGCGATGGCGTCGGGCAAAAAAGTTCCGGGGCGATGATGATCGCAAATGATAAAATCAATTCCTTTTTCTTTGGCGTAGCTGATTTTATCATTCGCTTTTATTCCGCAGTCAAGCGCAACGATGAGCGAATAATTTTCCTGTTGCGCAAAATCGATACCTGTGAAGGAGATTCCGTAACCTTCAGCGTAACGATCAGGAATATAAAATCCGCAATCGGCGTTAAGTGATTTCAGGTAGGTATAAAAAAGCGCGACGGCGGTGGTTCCATCCACATCGTAATCGCCGTAGACAAGAATTTTTTCATTTTTGGCGAGAGCTGTTTCAATGCGTGCGACTGCTTTCTCCATGTCCTTCATCAGGAAAGGATCGTGCAAATCATCGAGCGTGGGGCGAAAGAATTTTTTGGCTTCGTCGAAGGTTGAAATATTACGCTGAAGCAAAAGTGTGGCAATGATTTTATTTCCGTTGAGCTGTTGCGCTAACTGGTCAACAGCTGCCGCATCAGGACGATTTTTAATACGCCAGCGATTTTTCGGCCGTTCGTAGATTTCGGATGCAGGTATTTCAACAACTAAATTTTCAGGAGCTTTCATATGGAATTCTATTTACAAATTTACATTACAATTTTTTAAGTTAAGCGAAGAGTTACTCACCCTTTTTCCACTTATATCCTACTACATTCCTTCCTATTAAATCCGGGTTGATCAAATCTTTCAGGGCTGAAAAAATTTCATCAATATCATCACTGTTATTCAAGGTTTCAATTTGCAACCTTGAAGAGGTGCATCCTCTTTGGTCAGCTGAAACATAAAATCTTCCGGGAAGCGTTACTCATCCTTTTTCCACTTATAGCCAACAGTTTTTCTTGGAATCAAGTCGGGGTTGATCAGATCTTTCAGCGCCGAAAATATTTCATCAATTTCATCGGTGTTATCAGTCACGCGTTTCTCAAGCTGTTCAAGCTTCATAAGTATTTCTTTATTTGAGCTGATGATCTCCCGCATTTTGGTGAATACTCGGATAATCTGGATGTTTACGGCAATGGCTTGTTTACTGTGGAGCACGCTGGAAAGCATGGCTACGCCTTGTTCGGTGAAGGCGTAG
>JBKJMR010000263.1:0-4150 GCA_046596275.1 Bacteroidia bacterium
GGATGAACTGCTTCTACCATGTAATAATTTATTCCGGTAAGAGGCGATGCATCTGTATAAGTAAATGTGCTTCCACTTACAGAAGTGGGTAATGTCATTGTACCAACTGAAGCGCCACGATAAATATTATACGTTGAAATCCAAAGCCCTTCATAAGCAGTCCAAGCTAAATCCCACACCGGGCCATTCTGCGCACTAACCAGGAACATAGTACGATGATGTCCTGTTGAATCCGATTCATCGCCACATAAATTTACAGAAGTGATCTTATACCTGTCCGCGTTTATGGAAGGAGATGAAGTCATATCTGTAAATGTGGTAAACAGCGAAATCGGTTGTGTAGCAATAAGTGAATAAACACCGGGTGCTGAAGTTTCACGATAAATATTATAATTACCTGCTGACGGAGAGCTGGTGCGTTCCCAGATCACAACATTTTTATTCAATGCAGTATCTACAGTTACAAAACATACTGCGTCGTAATAATAATTGGTCGAATCAAAAACCACCTGCATTGTATCTGTCGAAGTCATGCAGCCATTTGTTACAGTAATTGTATACGTCATCGAGAATGGCGCAAAACAAATTGGATTTTGAATAGATGGATTGGACAGGTAGGTGGATGGCGACCAGCTCACTATTGTATTTGACAAGTTTATAAAAGGATAAAGCGTAATGCTGTCGCCACAAGATATAAACTGTGTTCCTCCGAACAGGATAATATTGGAAGTTCCGATAGTATGCCACGCCGATTGCGTACACCCGCTACTATCAGTAACAGTTACAGAATATGTTCCGGCAAACTGCCCGGTAATCGAAGAAGTTGTTTGTCCTCCAGGCGCCCATAAGTAAGTATATGGTGCGGTTCCTCCGCTAACATATGCGTTGGCTGTTCCTATCCCGGTATTACAGCTGTCCGGACTTGACCATATGCTGACGCCGAGGGTTGTGTTTTGATTGACTTCAACCGAATCGGTCATATTGCAACCTGAATTATCTGTTACGGTAATGGAATACCAACCCGGAGTTAAATTCGAAGCTGTTGATGCTGTTCCTCCTGAAGGACTCCACAGATAAGTGTAAGGAGCTTGTCCGCCGGTGACTGATACGGAAGCTGATCCGTTACTGTTACAGGTGACAGGTGTTGCGGACATGACTAGATTCATCCCTGTATATTGAACTACAGCCTGCGCTGAATTGCAGGTAATACCGTCATTCACCCATACAGTGTAAGTTCCCGCTGGTAGTCCGGTTACGCTCGAAGTTGTATAGCCGCCGGGAATCCATAAATACGTATAAGTTCCGCTTCCGCCTGTAGCAGAAACAGCTGCTGTACCATTGCTATTACAATTATCAGGAGTTGAAGTTGTTAGTAATGAAATTGGTGTCGTTGACGGAATGCAACCTGAACAGCCGGTTTGATAATATAAGCCAGCAACTACCAGTGTATAACAATCGCTACTGGTATTAAGATCAAAATTACAAGAGCTTTGTCCGTTAGTTACTGATGTTGAAGCTGAAATTTCATTCCACCAATTCCATTGTGGTTGTGTTACACTACTATTATTCATGTTTAAAGTGTATCCCGGCATTTGCATATCACCGACAAGCATGAAGCTATTCGCGAAAGTAGAATTGGCACAAGCGCTGAATCCTGTCATGGTATGATTTAAATTGCCGCCTGCAACAGTATGACAACCATCATCGATTTTCAGCGAGCCGGTATAAGACGCATAAGGATCAACATAAATAATGATCAGTGTTGCACCTTCGCAATCCGCCGTGGTTGAATTGGCCGCGATATCTGTTGGCAAACCGCTGAGTGTGTAAGTTCCCGAACCGGTAATGCAGGAAGTAACATCGGTACGCCAAACGTGTGTGCCATTCATTCCCCAGCAAACATCGACCGAGCTTCCGATGTTTGTCATGTTGAAGGAGGTGGAAACACTTGCAGGGTTTGTAATATTAGCTGTGACGGAAGGAGCCACTCCGAGTACTTCTGTATACAAAAAAGCCTGTTGTATTACTGCACAAGGTGATATATTTACAACAAAAGGAGCAGGCTGTGGAATTCCAAGAGGAATAAAACGTTGTCCTAAACGCTGTGAAACCGTAACATAATTTAATCCGCAGGCCGTATTGTTGTAAACCGCAGTAAGCGTATCATTACCGGAAAGCGGGTTAACGACGGGACCATCATTCCGGGAAGCCTGGCTGTGTAGTGCAGCCCATTCCGGTGTTCCGATAGTTGGTGCCTGCGCCATTGCAAAAGTAGTTGCAAAGGAAAACAGGATCAAGGCACGTAAGTAGTTTTTCATAGTCAATGTTTGTTTGTGATGTAAACCTAATTCATTTCATGAAGCAATTAAATCGTGCTTCCTTAAATCTCCCGTGTTCAAGCAATGGCATACACCCGGAAATTTCCCGCTTTCGGTTAGTAATGTAGCGATATGTTAGCGGATAAATTAGCCGCATCCAAGCTTTTTAAAGAAAATGATTTTGTCGTCCCGATTCCAATATAATGGGAATGAAAGGCATAAAAAAACCGCCATCTGGAGAGAAATGGCGGTTTAAAATGTGAACCAAGTCTACGCGTTCACCAAACTCAATAATGATTTGAAAAGGAATTTGCCATCCGTGTTTCCTAATTCAGGATCAGCGGCGCGCTCAGGATGCGGCATCATTCCAAATACATTTTTAGTTGCGTTACAAACTCCTGCAATGTTTTCTGTAGCTCCATTCGGATTTGCTTCAGCGGAAAGATTTCCGTTTTCATCGCAGTAACGGAAAAGTATTTGTCCGTTAGCATTCATTTCTTTTAAAGTTTTTTCGTCCGCAAAATATTTTCCTTCACCATGCGCGATCGGAATTTTTAATGCTTTATCCTGCGGAACTGCTTGTGTGAGCAATGTATCTTTTGTCTGCGCTTTGATAAAAACATTTTTGCAGATAAATTTTCTTTCGTCGTTATGTAACAATGCGCCCGGCAATAAACCTGCTTCGCAAAGAATCTGGAATCCATTACAAACTCCGAAAACATAACCGCCTTTACCGGCAAACTCAATCACTTTTGTCATGATCGGTGAAAAACGTGCGATAGCTCCTGAACGAAGATAATCGCCGTAAGAAAATCCGCCGGGCAATACAACAACATCTACGTTTTGGAGATCGGTGTCTTTATGCCAGAGCTCCACAACTTCCTGCTGCATGATATCCTTCAGCACATAAATCATGTCCTGGTCACAGTTCGATCCCGGAAAAATAACAACGCCGAATTTCATTGGTAAATGGAGTGTATTTGTGAATTACAAAGATAACAAAAAAGGATTTGGTAATCTGGTAACTGGGAAATTGAAATGGGGCAGGGTGATCTACCTGCGCGAGCTTCGGCAGACAAGTTGGTGATTGGTTGATAAAGGTATTCTATGAGTGCGGAGCAAGCGCGTTAATTACCCAGTTACCAGATTACCAGATCACCAGATTTTTAGATCAGGTAGGAGATGGCGATGCTTAGGATGAGGAGGATGAAGATGGATTCGGCGAGCCAGAGTCTTCTTGCTACAAGGAAATAATTGGAGGCGAAAAGGGAGAGCGGGTAAATGGCGAAGATGATTCCTGCAACGGCGTTATTCTGAGCGGGTAAGATGGCGAGAAGTGAAAAAACGAGGAACCAGAGCATGACGGAAATGCCTTTTTTCGTTTTTAGTGTGGATGTTCCGGCGCCGGATAAAAATCGTCCTGCGGAAACGAAAAGCATTAAGCCGGTCATGGCGGTAAGGAAATAATATTCCACGGGCAGCTTCAGGAAAAAATCGCGGTTTACTATCGGATCGATGATGAGTTCGTGCGTGGCCGGGCGCAATAGATCGTGCCAGAAATAATACACGCCTGCATAAATCGGTGCGACGGTGGTGCCGAGAATTAAAATGATCCATTCTCTCCAGATAAACGGGCGGAGTAAGATGATACAAACGATCGCAAAAAGTAAAAAGAGGATGGATGGCAGGTAAAAAAGTGCCGCGATGCCGATAAGAATTCCTGAATTAAATACGGACCCGTACGCTTTATCTCTCCTGTAGGTGGCCAGCAATAAATGTAAAGCACCGAGCAGGAAAATTCCGGCAAGATGTTGTGGATGAAGCCATAATAA
>JBKJMR010000346.1:0-9396 GCA_046596275.1 Bacteroidia bacterium
AACCGCTTTAATTATGTGATTCCACAGGGAAGTGTAATGGCAACACTTGGTAATCCGAATGTCATTGCATCATTGTCGAATTGCATAGTACTTCCTGAAATTTTTGATTCTTACGGCGGAATATTTTATACCGACCAGCAAATGGCACAATTATTTAAACGTCGCTGTGGTGTCGGTATTGATATGTCAACATTACGCCCTTCCGGTATGCAGGTGTCCAACGCAGCAGGAACAACAACTGGCGCAGTTTCGTTTATGGAACGTTTTTCAAATACAACACGCGAAGTTGCCCAGAACGGACGACGTGGCGCATTGATGCTCACATTGGATATTGCGCATCCCGACGTAGAAAAATTTATTACTATCAAACAGGATCTTTCGAAAATTACCGGCGCCAATATTTCTGTGCGCATTTCAGATGAATTTATGAAAGCTGTTGAATCAGATGGTAGTTTTCGCCAACGCTGGCCTGTGGATGCGGATAAACCGGTAATGGAAAAAACAATTCGCGCGCGTGATCTGTGGAATACAATTATTCAATGCGCACACCATACTGCTGAACCTGGAATTATTTATTGGGACCGGCAACATTTTTATTCCACGTCATCTGTTTATCCCGGCTTCAAAAATGTTTCTACAAATCCATGTTCTGAAATTGCAATGCAGGGCGGGGACAGCTGCAGGTTAATCGCGCTGAACCTTTTCAATTTTGTTGATGAACCATTTACGGCACGTGCAAAATTTGACAGTGAAAAATTTTACCAGGTTGTTTATGAGGCTCAGCGTTTAATGGATGATTTGGTTGACCTTGAACTAGAAGCCATCGAAAGAATTCTTGCAAAGGTGGACAACGATCCTGAGCCTTCTGCAATTAAGCAGGTAGAGACGGATACATGGAAATTACTTTACAATGCAGGTAAACGCGGACGACGGACGGGTCTCGGATTTACAGCTCTTGCAGATATGTTTGCAGCGCTCAATCTTTCTTTCGACTCCGATGCAACGTTAAATATGACAGAAGAGATGATGAAAATAAAATGTCGCGCAGAATTTGATTCTTCGATCGACATGGCAATTGAGCGCGGACAATTCAAAGATTTCAATCCCGAAATTGAAATGAAATCAGAATTTATCCAGATGATGAAAACAGAATTGCCTGATGTTTTTGATCGCATGATGAAATTTGGACGACGAAATATTTCATTGAGCACAGTTGCTCCTACAGGCACACTCAGCATTCTTGCCCAATGTTCATCCGGTATCGAGCCGGTATTTATGCTGTCTTATAAACGCCGCAGAAAAGTTAATCGTGATGATCCGAAAGCACGTATTGATTTTACCGACGACAGTGGAGATACATGGCAGGAATTTGTGATTTATCATCCGAAGCTGAAGCAATGGATGGAAATTTCAGGTGAGAAGGATGAAAACAAAAGTCCATGGGCAAAATCCACTGCATCTGAAATTGATTGGTTGAAACGTATTAAGCTACAGGCGATCGTTCAGAAATATACAACGCATTCCATTAGCTCAACAATTAATCTTGCATCGGATGTAAGCCGAGAAAAAGTTGGAGATATTTATTTTGAAGCCTGGAAATTCGGACTCAAGGGAATTACAGTGTACAGGGATGGTTCACGTTCCGGAGTGCTTGTTTCCACAACAGAAAAGAAAAAGGCAATCCGGGAAAATCAACGTCCGCCTAAACGACCAAATATTCTTGAAGCAGATATTGTGAGATTTCAGAATGGAAATGAAAAGTGGATTGCGGTAGTTGGTTTGCTGGAGAACCGTCCATATGAAATTTTTACAGGCAGAGCAGAGGAAGCTTTTATTGTTCCCGAGCGCATTACGCAGGGTTGGGTGATCAAAACTAAAAATGAAAGTGCGCAAAAGCGGTATGATTTCCGCTACGTAGATAGTGACGGATATAAAGTAACCATCGAAGGATTATCCCGTTGTTTTAGTCCGGAGTTCTGGAATTATGCAAAGTTAATTTCAGGAATTCTCCGTCACGGTATGCCGATACCTCATGTTGTGGATGTAGTTGAAAATCTCAATATACATGACGCAAGCATTAACACCTGGAAAAATGGTGTTGCACGCGCATTGAAAAAATATATTCCTGATGGGACTGCTGCGGCAGATAAAAAATGTTCAAGCTGTGGTGATCCGGATGGATTGATCTATGAAGAAGGCTGCTTAAAATGTAAAAGCTGCGGGCACTCAAAATGCGGTTAATAGTTATAAAAAAAGGAAGAGCGATCAATTATGAATCGCTCTTCCTTTTTAGTAGTTGCAGGTTTTATTTCAACAGGTATTTTGTTGCGTTAAAGCTGTAGGATAATCCTACGACCAGGCGACCCGAAGTTTTCATATTCATCTCAGCAGTCTTCTGATAAACCGGAAGCTGCGCAGCTAAATTTATTCCTAGTTTGTTCCAATACACATCCACACCCGGACCTGCAAGAATCATATTCATTCCTGTTCCTTCAATCAATTCAGAATGTTTCTTTAGTCCATTTGTATATTCTTCATAAACCTGTAATTGAGGAAGGATTACCCAGCTGCAAGATTGAAACAGGTATGCAACAAAGGCCGAGTTTACTATTGACGGATGCAGTTGCTCTTCCTGTTTATTTGTTCCGTTATATTTTCCAAGTGCAGTGGCGCCCCATCTCCACTTATTTGATGCTGCTGAATAAGTCGCATACATAAACCCATCTGTACTTCCTGTTCCCGCTTGCAGCATACCCGGAATACGATCGCCATCAGCATATACGAAATCACTTTTTCCTGTCGGAATTTTTATTCCTGCACCAAGTATTAAACGTTGCCTGATTTTTACATTTTCAAGTTTTTGAATTGCATGCCACCCGATAAAAACAGAAACATCACCTATGCCTGAAACCTGTGCTTCTTCTCCCATTACTTTCTGTTTATTATTTACGAAAGGAATTAGTGCATTTATTTCTATGCGTGGATGAATAAAATATTTTGTGCGCAGCTCGAAGACTTTAAAGGATTCAAAATCTGATTTGGACATTTCAGGAGTTGGATTTGTAGCTCCACCATGCAATGCAGAGGGCGGTGTGCCATTGCGATAGGATCCGTCAGGAAAAAGTTGACTATTCTGGTTCATTGACTCATAGCCGTTGAAAACCCTGTAACGATGTGAGAATGTAAAAGAATTCTGATTATCGAATGGCGTTACACCCATAAATGCACCGCAGAAATCGCATGCTTGAAGAACTGACGGCGATAAAACAAGAAATGCGGCAATGGTAGCGAATGGATGTAGTAATCCCCGGAAGAATATATTTCGTTTCATTGTAATTAATATTAATTGGTGATTGAATTAAACAGTTCAGAATGATATTGTTCATTCCTGTTTTAAGAGAGGGAAACAATTACACATTATACCGCGGAGGATGAAATGGTGCGGATAATGGTGCGGAATAAAACGAATGTATTATTCCCGGTTTAAGTGTAATTGTTTTTGAAAACCTTTTTAACTTTAAAAAAGGAGTGTAGTGGTTTTCCCAACAAGAAAAATCAGCTTTAGCATTTAACGATTGTTTCTCGCTTCCCTGTCGCTTCGTATCCTTTTTAAGCTCTTTTTTCAAATGACACTTTCCATTGCATTGAAGCAGCGGCTTATTGCGGTTTTCACAAAGGAATGCGGCAACATATTTTTTATTTGACAAATAAGAAAGAAGGATGAATGTCTTGCTTCCTTGTTGTGCAAGAATTGCAAAGGCAATAAATCCAATTATTATTTGTCTGAGTAAAAACATCTCCTGGCAAATGTATGTTTGCACCCACGCTCAGAACCTGATGCAGATCATATATTCAGCTGATTGTAATAAGGGAAATAACAGGAAGTTGATTTAGTGTATGAACTCCTGATTTGTCCTCACACTATTTATTCCCAATAATTGCTCAATCTCTGCTTCAGAGGAATTCTATGATCTACCTCATAAAACAAGGAATGATTAGCACCGACATTTGCATCTTATAAAGAAATTATGAATACACATTCATTTCATATACCCGTGATGGGCCTGGGCTATACCATCGATACGCCACTCAAAGTCGCAAGGTTCGGAATATCTTCAGTCGTTTCAATTATCGAAGATCATCTGATTGAACAGATGCGCGAAATACATTGTACACGTGAAAATGAAACGTACGTGCCTATTCTTGAAAAAGAAGAAGATTCACGTGCCCGCCGGATAACTGCATATCTGGATCTCCTGAACAGGATTGTAAAAAAGCAGATCAGTAAAATGAAAAAGGAATCATTTGATGAAGAAAATGATCTTGTAAAATATTTTAAGTTGCTTGAAGATTCGTCTCCTGTCAAAAAGCTTTACGAAACAATGCGCAATGAAAAATCGGTTCAGGCCCGGCTTCTCATGCAGCGGTTTCTGCGGGAGCATATTTTTGCCGGCTCGATCGATGTAAATATTATGACCAAGTGCGATAAAACAAAGTATGATGAAAATGGAAACGCACTTCCTGCCGAATATTCAGATGCAATGGCAGCTTTCAGGGGATTTGCGAAAAGCACACTTTCATCTTCAATTGTTTTTTCTGCCGGGCTCAATCCCAGATTATATTCTTACTGTGAATCTTTTCCGGATTTTTTCCCCGATGATAATGGAGTGACCAGGAAAAAAATTATTCTTAAAGTAAGTGATTATCGTTCTGCTCACATTCAAGGAAAATTTTTTGCAAAGAAAGGTTTGTGGATTTCTGAATTCCGCATTGAATCGGGGTTGAATTGTGGCGGTCATGCATTTGCAACAGATGGAAATTTACTTGGCCCGGTTTTGAATGATTTTTTTTCCGGGAAAGCAGAATTAACCAACGAGCTCGCTGCCATTTGCAAAAAAGCGCTTATTGAAAAAGGCTTTCCGGGATCGATACTTCTTCCACGAGTGAGAATTACTGTACAAGGTGGTATTGGAACACCCAACGAAAATAAATTTCTGCTTGAACATTATAATGTGGACAGCACCGGTTGGGGAAGTCCGTTCCTTCTTGTTCCTGAAGCGACAAATGTTGATTCAGATACATTAAATGCCTTAGCGAATGCGAAGCAAGAAGATTATTATCTCAGCAGCGCTTCTCCTCTTGGAATTCCATTCAACAATTTTAGAAAAAGTTCATCCGAGGCACAACGAAAAAAACGCATTGAAAAAGGTCGCCCCGGAAGTCCTTGCTATAAAAAATTCCTTGCGTTCAATACAGAATTTACTGAAAAGCCGATCTGCACAGCTTCACGACAATACCAGGATTTAAAAATAAAACAGCTCGAAGAAAAAAATCTTCAGGATGAGGAGTATAAAAAGGAACTTCGAAATATAACAGATAAGGATTGTTTGTGTGAAGGATTGGGAGCTGCTGCTATTATTAAGAATGAAGCAACGGATAAGCTGAAACTTTCTGCTGTTGCAATTTGCCCGGGTCCTAATCTTGCTTATTTCTCCGGTATTTTTTCGCTGCGTGAAATGGTGGATCATATTTACGGAAGAACCAATTTAAGAAACAATGTTTCTCGTCCGCATATGTTTATCAATGAATTGCAAATGAATGTTGATTACCTGGAAAAGGAAAACAGGAATATGCAATCCGATGCATCCGGTAAATACGAACGTAAGCTGGTTGAATTTAAAGCTAACCTGTTGAACGGAATTGAATATTACAAATCCCTTTTACCGGATATGAAGCAAGAAACCGAATCATTCCGTTTCCAGATGAATACCATGTTTGATACTATTAAAACAGGATTGGAAAGAATTTGTATTGGTTCGGTAACAGTTTGATTTTTTGAGGATAATTACCCGGAAATACAATCCGCATAAAAAGCATCTTATGAATAAAACCCAGCACCGTGTGGTAATTGTGTGGTTGCTGTGGGGGTAGCTTTTCGGTTCTCCCTGAATAAGAAATGCGAATTCTATAGCAAGCGCTATTACGAGCCAAACAGCACAGAATAGATACTGCATACAAAGAATAAATTAAGTTGTCATCAAAAGGCGCATTGAATGAGAGAAAAAACTATGATTCGCATTATGTTTTTCTGAAAAGAATAATCATGTGATTGTATGAGTTGCATCAGGAAATATAGTTGTTGAGCTGCCTAATTTTGTTTTATAACGAAACGTAAATGAAAACAAAATCACCTGCTGCATCAGAAACCATCAAAACAGAAGTCGTTTGTCCCAATGATACAAACCCGATGGGAATGTTATTAGGAGGAAGATTGGTTCAGTGGATGGATATTGCAGCTGCGGTTTGTGCGCAGAACCATGCTGAAAAAATTTGCGTGACAGCTTCTATTGATAGTGTAAATTTCAAGAATTCAGCACGGGTTGGTGATATTATTACGATCAAAGCGAATATCACAAGAGCATTCAAAACATCCATGGAGATCTTCGTTGAAGCATCCTCGAAAAATGTTTTAAGCCAGGAAAGCTATCTTATTAATGAAGCATTCTTCACGTTCGTGGCTTTGGATGACCAGGCACATGCTACTCCTGTTTGCGCTGTAAAACCGAAGACAAAAAAAGAGATTGAACATTATGAAAATGCGTTAAAACGGAAAAAAGTGAAACAATTATAAATGATTATTCCCCGAATGGTTATTTTTCCAATATGTGACATGCGTTCAATATGTGATCAAATGAAAGCAACAGTGCAGGATTAAACGATGATATGAAACATCTATTCCTGCATTAATTAGTACTTGCATTATGATGATCAGGATCATAAATGCCATTGATGGCGCTCATGGAGAAATAATACCATTCAATGCATTTTTGCTTATACTAATCCGGCAATTTTTTTTTATGAAAGAATTCAATGAATCAATCGCACATCATGATCCGTTCAGGCAATTTGAAGATTGGTTTCGTGCTGTAACCGAATCCAAATTAAGCGTCGCGAATGCAATGACATTATCAACTGTTGACAGCAACAATCGTCCTTCAGCACGGGTGGTATTACTACAGAGTGTTGTGCCGGAAGGATTTGTTTTTTATACAAATTACAAGAGCCGCAAGGCGAAAGAAATTGAGCATAATCCACTTTGCTGTGTTACTTTTTTTTGGCCCGAACTTCAGCAACAGGTTCGTATCGAAGGAAAGTTGAAAAAAGTGGATGAAGAAACATCAGAAAAATATTTCATGAGCCGCCCTTACGAATCACGGCTCGGTGCATGGGTTTCCCCACAAAGCGAAATTATTTCCAATCGAAAAGTTCTCGAGGAAGGATTGGATGCGATCACCAAAGAGATGAAAGGCAAAGAAGTAAAAAGACCGGCGTGGTGGGGTGGATATATTCTTATCCCGGAACATTTTGAATTCTGGCAGGAAAGAGAAAGCCGGCTGCATGACCGCATTTGTTATATGAAACAAAAGAAAGGCGCATGGAGCATGTGCAGGCTTGCACCGTAAACTATTTAGTTGATTGTAATTGTTTTCGTTTATAGAACCCGAACTTAGTCGATGCTAAAACACTAATTTTACTTTTAATAATTAATATTCTTCCGGCGTAATCTATTTTAATTCGATGGTTCCTGTAAATAAAAGCACACTCCGGTTTTTCAAAAAGTATTGTAGTGAAGAATGGCTTCCATTAATCGCTCTCCATCAGCAAGACCTTCACTTTGAAAAAAATGAAGTCATCATTCACGAAGCTGATCCTGTAGCCGGAATTTTCATTCTCAATAAAGGAAAGGTTAAAGTGGTATCGCATTATCAAACGAAGGATGAAAGAATTCTCCGTTTGGCCAGTGAGCAGGTAATTATCGGCCACCGCGGACTTTTCCTGAAAAATTATACGATATCAGCTGTTGCGCTTACCACTTGTGAAATTTCCTTTATTCCTATCAAGCTGTTTTTTCAATTGTATAAAGCCAACCCGGCATTCAACCAATTTATGTTTGAATTTCTTATACATGAATTGCAGGAAAGCGAAGAACAACAATTTATTCTCACCATTGATAATGTAAAACAACGGATTGCTTACTGTCTTATTAAATTGGTGCGCACTTTTGGCTATGAAAACAAGTCCAGCAAACAATTATCATTTACGCTTTCACGTAAGGACATTGCCACACTTGTGAATACTACATACGAAAGTGTGATCAGGACGTTATCCGTATTTGAAAAAGAAAAACTGATTCTGCTTGCCGGAAAAAACATTCTTATACTGAACGAAAGCAAGCTAACGTCCTTAATGGAGGGCAAATAATAATCGTTGCGGAGATTAATCCTGCTCAATCTCCGCATAAATGCGGAGATTGAATTGACCTTGCGGAGAATAGGACGTACATTTGTGGGGATGCGGAAGGTATATGTACATCAACAAGTCAATTGGCCGGATTTCAAATGGAATCATGAAGCTGTATTGCCTGTATTGGCCGCTTTACGGCACAAGCAAGGGTTTTTAAAAGGATATCTCGGATCATTAGGATTTGAGCAGCGGAGTGAAAACGCATTGCAAACGCTTACACTTGATGTGCTCAAATCCTCCGAAATTGAAGGAGAAATATATGATTCCAACCAGGTGCGTTCTTCGATAGCGCGTCAATTAGGAATGGATATAGCAGGATTAGTTCCTTCAGATAGAAACGTGGATGGTGTAGTAGAGATGATGCTCGATGCAACACAAAATTATAATGCACCATTAACGAAAGAGCGTTTATTTGGTTGGCACACATCGCTATTTCCTTTAAAAAATGAAGGAATAACAATAGGCAATTGGCGTAATAATAAAAAAGGTCCGATGCAGGTTGTTTCCGGAGCGATGGGAAAAGAACGTGTTCACTTCGAAGCACCGGGAGCTGATCGTTTAAAGCATGAAATGAAAGTCTTTTTAAAGTGGTTCAACACAGAAAATTCTTTGGACCCTGTTTTAAAATCTGCCATAGCACATTTTTGGTTTTTGACCATACATCCTTTTGATGACGGAAATGGTCGCATAGCCCGTGCGCTTGCAGATATGCAATTGACAAAAGCAGAAGGCGATCAGCAACGTTTCTACAGCATGTCGGCGCAAATACGCTTGGAACGCAAAATGTATTATGAAATGCTGGAGAAATGTCAGAAAGGGTCGCTTGATATAACCAAATGGGTGATGTGGTATCTCGAATCTTTGAACCGCGCATTAAATGCGACAGATGAAACGATGAATCGTGTATTAGAAAAAACAAAATTCTGGGATACACATGCACAGCTGCCGGTAAATGAACGGCAACGTTTGCTGGTCAATAAATTATTTGATGGCTTTGAAGGAAAGCTTACTTCTTCCAGGTGGGCGAAAATAGCAAAGTGCTCACCCGATACTGCATTGCGGGATATAAATGATTTGATAAGTAAAAGTGTT
>JBKJMR010000597.1:0-3197 GCA_046596275.1 Bacteroidia bacterium
ATTGGTGATATTATCCGGATCTGTACAATCAATGGCGCGGAAGCATTGGGGGTGGAAAAGAAAAGCGGGTCAATTGAAAAAGGGAAGAAAGCGAATCTTATCATCTATGAGAAAAATCCGTTTGATGATTACCGGAATTTTTCCGCTGAACGAACAGTAATTAAAGATGGAATAGTATATTCGAAAAAATAAAAATGTGTTTTACTTTTTCCCCGGCACCAAAATTTTCTTCCTGATTTCATCCTGCAATCTTTTTGCAATTAATTTATGACCGATTGTATTCGGATGTGAATCTGCTTCTGAATTCTGAATGTCGGAAGATTTATTTCCTGCGTATACGCCAGAAAGATCAAGCACGATGAAACCGTATTCTTCAGCGATCTTGCTCACCCTTAAGAATTCTGCGCGCGTGTCGCCGTCAGTTGTCGTCGGGAAAAATACCCATACCGGTTGTGCATTGTGCGCTTTACACATATCGGTTACTTCTTTGTATCCCCAGCGCAAAAGTTCTTCCTGGTAAGGTTCCATTCGCCGCATCATTTCTAACCGGGAAGTCGATTGTTTGAGCCCTGTTTCATCAACAACTTTTTGAAATACCGGGAATTCAGAAAGATCAACTCCGAAGGCAATAAGTCGGGAAAGATTTTTTGGCGTGTATTCCAATTCACCCGGATGCGCGAAGTAAAAAACATAATCAGGATTGTATTGAAATATTCTTTTCCTGCAGAGCTCAACCGTTTGCGGAAGTAAATATCCGCCATTTGAAAAATTAAGAATTTCAAGATTTCCTGCGCCTGCTTTTTGCAATGAATCATTCAGCCATTCTTCAACCAACGCTTCAAATGTCACTTCTTTTTCTACTCCCGGACCCATTACATACGAGCCCCCGCAAAATGCCCAGCGCATTGTTCCTTCCGGTTTCACATCAGTGTATTCTTTATCACGCAAACCCATGTGGTTGATGTTAAGATGATACCCATGATGCAACGCTCTTGCATTCGGAACAAAAACACGCAGCAAAACATCCCCGGTCGGTTTGGTCGCGCCACTTGCTCTTCCCCATTCGATATCGCCGAGCAAACGAAATTGCCAGCCTGTTCTTGAAATTCCACCCACTTCTGCCATCTGATCATAATAGCCAAGATCTACAATTTCACGATCTGCATCATTGACTTTCGCTTCGTGAATTTCATCTGCTATTATAGATGCTTTCGAATCTACAGGAAGTGTTGTGGCAATTAATTGTAATGCTAAAAGCGCGACAAAAAGAATATTTGCGAATGCAGGGAAAAGTACTTTTTCATTTCGTTCACGCTTAACCGGCGAATTGGTTTTGAAGAAAAATAAATAAGTTCCTGCAATCACAACCATAACCGCAAGCATTCCGACTGCTGATAAAATTTCTTTTGTTCCACCGGTCCCTGCTTGTTGCATGAGGAATGCCCACGATGAAAGATTGTCCGCATTCCAAAGTGTCCACAACACGCTGGCAAAAAGAAAAATCCCTGTGATGCGCAATCCGCCAATGAGAATGGATGAAAAGGCAGAACGTTTTATTGCATTGTTTTTTCCTGAATTACGATACTGATAAATTCCATCAGCAGTAATAAAAATCCCCATCGTCATCCAATAGATCGCATCGTTCGGTGAAAAAGAAAAATGGCCGCTGATCCAATACAATTGTTGCGAGTGCATCATCCACGAAAAGAAAAAGCTCAGGAGCCCTGCGATGATCATTACTTTATATTGTCCCAGTTTTCTCAATCGGAAATAAGCCGGGAAATAAAAAGTCTTCATGATAAAATCGCGCCAGTAATGATTGATCTTTCTCCAGAGATCTGAAAATCCTTTTGCGAAAAAGAAATTCTCAAAAATGGCATTCAGATCATAACCGAAAAGCGTGACCCAGCCTACGCAGATCTGGAACATACCAACGATCTGGATGATCAGGAAATAAGAAATGAAATTGTACGCGAAAAGACTTGTGAGATTTCGCACATCAGCGGGTGGAATTGCCCAGTAATAATAAACGATGCGATGCAACATAAGCAAAACAATTCCCATCGTGATCCTGAAAATTCCTTTGCGGTAAATTTCTACTGAAGGCCGCGCATAATACGTTTCCACATAATTCCTGTAATCGATGATCGGGAAAAGCAGGAAAACTAAATTCGGCAGGAGGAAAAAATAATTAAGTCTGCGGAAGATGGAGATGACTTCGACATTTCTCTTTTTATAATAGAGATAGCTGATCAACCGGAACATAAAGAGAGATGCGATGTACGGAACAGCAATGATCGCGCGCGGTGCAAAAAACCATTGATTGCGCAGCACGATCATTCCGGCAGTTATGATGGCAATTAAAATGACGCGGTAAATTAATTTGACGGGTAATTCAGCGCAAATAAAAAGCGCCATCGAAACGAGTAAAATAAATCCGCCGGTAACCAAACCGAGCGACCAAATGCAAACGGTTCAGAAAATTAATGTGAGCAGCAGCGGTCGCCATTTCAGCGGGAGGAAAGCGTGGAGCAGGAAAGCGGGAAACGTGATGTAAAGTAAAACCGGTAATCCCTGTTTATCCTGGATTTTGTAAATGCCGGCGAAAACGCAAAGCACTGCCAGCTGTAACACGAGCAAAATAAATCCTTTACGATCTTTTACAAGCGAATTTGCAGTCTGAGTTGGTGAAGGGAGTTGAATTTCCAAGGTTGCTTTTTAGCCAATTCGTTCTTTGCCTGCGAATAGCCGCGAAAATTAGATATTTTTAGCTGATTTATGGCCTATACCCGTGGAAAATACATTCGAATCATCACAGCGATTTACCTCGCCTTGCCATTCACGCTTTTAAAGCAGCGTTTGTTTTTTCGTTTAAGAAAGCCGCCGGAAGGTTTACCAGAATTTCTTTGCATCGGCGCGCAGAAATCCGGGACTACGTGGTTGAATGAGCAATTAAAAAAGCATCCCGGTCTTTGTATGCCGAATCCGAAAGAGGTGCGTTTTTTCGATTGGTATTTTTATCTTTCGTTTAACTGGTATTTGTCTCATTTTAATTGCAGTAGTGAAAAGATAAAAGGAGAAGTCACGCCCGGTTACAGCATTATCGAAAAAGGCAGAGTCCGTTTCATCCGAAGAACAATGCCGGGCGTTAAAATAATTCTGCTCTTGCGTGATCCGAGAGAAAGGGCATGGTCGAG
>JBKJMR010000628.1:0-9597 GCA_046596275.1 Bacteroidia bacterium
GCAACATCAAGGTAATTTTCACACGTCCGAGAAGGGCGTATTACACTATTTCTAGTACTATGAAACTATCACAATTCAAATTTAATCTACCGCGCGAGCTGGTGGCGGAATATCCCGCAAAAAATCGCGACGAATCACGTATGATGGTGATTGATCGCAAAACCGGAAAAATCGAACACAAGATTTTTAAGGACATTATCAATTATTTTGATGATGGCGATTGTATGATTTTGAATGACACAAAAGTTTTCCCTGCGCGTCTTTACGGAAACAAAGAAAAAACAGGTGCTAAAATTGAAGTGTTCCTGTTGCGCGAATTAAATCGTGAAAGCCGTTTGTGGGATGTTTTAGTTGATCCAGCGCGTAAGATCCGTATCGGTAACAAACTTTATTTCGGCGAAAACGATAACCTCGTTGCTGAGGTAATTGACAATACAACCAGCCGCGGCCGTACACTTCGTTTTCTTTTCGACGGACCATTCGAAGAATTCAAAAAAACTATTGAGCTGCTCGGAAATACACCCATTCCGAAATATATCAAACGTGAGCTTACACCGGAAGATAAAGACCGTTACCAAACAGTTTATGCTGATGTTGAAGGTGCTGTTGCTGCTCCGACTGCAGGATTGCACTTCTCACGTGAGTTGTTGAAACGTCTTGAGCTGAAAGGCGTGACGTTCCCGAAACTCACTTTGCATGTTGGTCTCGGAAGCTTCCGCCCGGTTGAGGTTGAAGATCTCACCAAACACAAAATGGAATCGGAGAAGCTTGAAATTCCTGAATCAGCAACTTTGCTGGTAAATGATGCAAAGCGCAGAAAGAAACGTGTTTGTGCTATCGGTACAACTACAATCCGCGCGACAGAGACTTCGGTTTCTACAGATGGATATTTGAAACCGTTCAGCGGGTGGACAAATAAATTCGTTTTCCCTCCTTACGATTTCTCGATTGCGAATTGCATGGTCTCTAATTTCCATGCACCGGAATCTACGTTGTTGATGATGGTTTCCGCTTTCGGTGGATACGATCTGATCATGAAAGCATACAAAGAAGCGGTAAAAGAAAAATACAGCTTCCTGAGCTATGGCGATGCAATGCTTATAATTTAAATAAAGTTTTTAGTTCGTCCCGATAAATTATCGGGATTAGTTCGGAGAAAGTGATTCAGTTCATTTTCTCCGTTTTTTTTTGTGGAAATGGGGAACGAATTACGAATGGTACGAATACCACGAATAATATTTCACCATATAAATAGATAATCCAGTGCTTTCGTAAATTCGTTTTCATTCGTAATTCTTACCAAAAAAAAACATTTGTAATAACCGTCCAAAAAAACCTCTGAACTAATCACTTCCGTGTAATCCAGGGCTTTCGTAATTTCGTTTTCATTCGTAATTCGTACCCTGCCCAAAAAAACTCCGAGCTAACCACTTCCCCACTATCTTTATAGTCTTGAAAAACTACGCCATCATCGTCGCCGCAGGAAGAGGTTCGCGCATGCAATCTCCCGTTCCGAAACAGTTTTTAAAGCTGGACGGTCGCCCGGTTTTATTGCATAGCATGGCTGCATTTGCAGAATTCGATCCTTCGATTTCCATCATTCTGGTTTTGCCTGCAGATCAATTTGCGCAATGGGAAAAGATCTCGGAAGAATTTACGCTTCCTGCTCCGGTGCAGATCACTGCGGGTGGTGAAACACGTTTTGAATCGGTGAAGAAAGGTCTTTCTTTGATTCCCGATGAAGAAGGTATTGTAGCTGTGCACGATGCTGTTCGTCCGCTGGTGACGAAAAAAACAATTGTGAATTCTTTTAAATCAGCTGAATGTTATGGCAATGGTGTTCCTGCCATTCCGCTGAATGATTCTATCAGACAGATTGAATCTAAACGCAGTGTTGCTGTTGATCGTTCAAAATATTGTTTGATTCAAACACCGCAGTGCTTTTCTGTTTCCTTACTGAAAAATGCATACGCGCAGGAATACAAATACACGTTTACTGATGATGCGTCTGTTGTAGAATCATTAGGAGAATCTATTTATCTCGTAGATGGAAATGTCGATAATTTTAAATTGACTACGCCGACAGATTTGGTTATTGCGGAAGCTTTGCTAAAACACCGTGCGACTTTTACAGGTGATTTGAGTGGCGGAACACACCCTTGAAAAAGGTTGGTGGTTGGTGGTAAAAAGGTTTATTCTTCTATTTCAAAAATGTTATTTATAATCTTTTGAACGGCAGATTTGGTTCTTGGAACATTATCAATTAACAAATACTCCTGTAGGCGTTTAGCAAGCAGGTCTGATTGTATATCGGCATTAAGCCTTGGTTGTATATGGCGCATCCATTCCGATTGATTTAATCTTTCTCCTATTGTTGTGCAAAGCAATAATGCATCAAGAGCTATTAAACTTAAAGGTCTGCCGATAAACAACCACTTTTCAGCTCGCTCCCAGTTAAAGTGAGAACTCGCGGCTAAATGTCCCCAACTCCCATTCACTCTGGATATTCTTTTTGAATTGTCTTCTATCCAGTCAAGAACTTTTTCGTATCGGATATAATTTAGCGCTCCAATGTATTCGTGAAGATATCTGTCATCACAAGTGTTGATTTCGGAAGAAATAATTTTAAAGGCGATGTCTTTGTCAGAAATCTTCGAAATATTTTCTGAGCGGAAAAGGAAATCGTCTATCTTACTCTGGTCGAACATCATATAATCCTTTTCACTTCCGTCTCCGGCAATAATTTATCTACCGTTACTTTCGAAAGTAAAATTACTCCCGGCTTTTTATTTTTTTCGAATGTGCCGAGGGAAGATAAATTTAATGCTTCTGCGCCATTTTTTGTTGACCAGGTAAGCAATTGCTCTAATGGAATTCCGGGAATGTTTTTGGCAATTACTTTCAGCTCATCCAACACAGAAAGTTTTTCATTCGAAGCAAGCGAATCGGTTCCGATAACGATCTTTGCTTTTCCTTCAATGAACAGCTTAAAATCGGGAAGCTTATTTTCGATGAATAAATTCGCATTCGGACAAAAACACCAATAAAGTTTCTTGCTGTAAAATTCGGCCCAGCGGATATCTTCTGCTGATGTATAGGTATTATGCACGAGAACAATATTGCGATTGTGCGGCAGGTATTTTAATGTGCTGCGTAATGAATTCAGCCCGGTTGGTTTGAAAAAGGAAATATCCATTCCGAGGAATTCATAAAAACCTTTCATCGGACCTGAACGTTTTGTGAAAAATTCACTTTCGCCAAGACTTTCCTGGTTGTGAATGGTGAGCGGAACATTTTCTTCGTGCGATGAATTTGCAATGATCTCCAGTAGCTCCGGTGAAACAGAATAGGGCGCATGCGGAGAAAGAGAGCTTGGCTTCGGTGCAGCACGCACCAATTCAATTCCGACTGCGGCAACTTTTTCTGCCATGGTTGGATTTAAAGCGAGCACTTCAACAAAAGTGTGATAGCCGATTTTACCTTTTTCTTTTTGCGAAAATGTATCTGCCGTATTTGCAATATCTCCCACACCTGCAATCCCATTTTCATACATTTCCTGGTCTGCCTTTTCAATTGCATTGGAAATGTCATCGTGCGAAAATGTGCCGCGTTTGGAAAGCAGCTCTTTTGCGAATTCTACAAAGCCGGTTTGTTTGGCAACTTGTCCGCGCAAATGCGAAAGCTCAAGATGACAATGCGCATTGATAAACCCGGGACAAAGTATTCCGTCAAATTTTTCAGCAACAGGAACTTTATCGGTTTTTTCAGGATCAATCAGGTCATAAACGACGCCATTTGCATCAATAGCAAGAATTCCTTTTTTAATAAAGCCTGTATGAGCGGAAAAAATGTAATCGGCAGAAAGAAAACGCATAAATAAAATTAATTAAAAGGCTCTAAAAACAAAGATCAGGTGAATCTTCGGAAATTTCTAATTCGTATCCGCCGCGGCGGATAATTTGTACATCGTACATCATTTCCCGGTAAAGGTCGTGAATTTCCATCGTACCTTTGCATTATGTCATTGGCAAAACCAAATGTCCGTAGTCTTTCCCTGGAAGAGCTGAAAACCTTCTTTACAGAGCACGGTGAAAAGGCTTTTCGTGCGAAACAGGTTTGGGAATGGCTCTGGCAAAAATCGGCTCGCGGATTTTCGGAAATGACGAATTTGTCCAAAGAAACCCGCGCTTTACTGGAAGAACATTTTACTTTCCCGGTTGTCGGCATTGACAATTTCCAGGTTTCTAACGACCGCACCATTAAAAGCGCTTTTCGGTTGTACGATAATAACATCGTAGAAGGCGTTCTCATTCCCACCGATTCGCGCATGACGGCTTGTATTTCATCGCAGGTTGGTTGCAGCCTCACCTGCAAATTTTGTGCAACTGGCCGTCTCGCACGTTTACGCAATCTTGATGCAGAAGAAATTTATGACCAGGTAGTTCTTATTCGTAACCAGGCGAATGAACGTTACCAGCAGCCGCTCACGAACATTGTGTACATGGGCATGGGCGAACCGTTATTGAATTATAAAAACGTGCTCGCTTCTGTTCAGAAAATTACTTCGCCCGAAGGATTGAATATGTCGCCTTCACGCATTACGGTTTCTACTGCCGGCATTGCAAAAATGATTCGTAAGCTTGGTGATGATGAAGTGAAATTTAACCTTGCCCTTTCTCTTCACGCCGCGAATGATGTCAAACGAAATCACATCATGCCGATCAACGAAGAAAATTCCCTTGATGCGCTGGCTGATGCGATGAATCATTTCTATGATAAAACAGGAACACGCGTAACGTTTGAGTTTATCGTCTTCAAAGATTTTAATGATGGCATTGAAGACGCAAAAGAATTAGCTGCGTATTGCAAAAAAGTTCCTGCCAAAGTAAATATCATCGAATACAACCCGATCGACGACGGTGAATTTCAGCAAACCTTACCTGAACGTTTAAATCGTTTCACTCACATTCTCGAAGAAAGAGGAGTAATCGTAAACGTGCGCCGCTCAAGAGGAAAAGACATTGATGCCGCCTGCGGACAATTAGCAAACAAGAATGAGGCGATTACGAAGTCAGGCGAAGCACTTAAGTTGAAAAAATAGGGACGGAAGAAAAAGGGGACGGAAGAAAAAAGGGACGAGGGACGGAAGAAAAGGGGGACGGAAAAAAAGGGACGAAGGGACGGAAGAAAAGGGGACGAAAAAAAAGGGGACGAGGGACGGAAGAAAAAAGGGACGAAGAGACGGAAAAAAAAAATAAATCATATTGACAAAAAGCACTAAGGATTCTTCGCACGTTTCTTTTATTTCCATTTAGTTTCGTCCCACGTCCCCACGTCCCCTTTTCGTCCCTTTTATTTTATAGGTTAAATCCCAGCTTAATTCCTCCACCAATAATAGGTCCCCAATAATTTTCGTGTGTGAATTCTGCGTCGAGGCCGGCGCGGGTTACGAAATCTTCGTTGAAATGACGAATGCCTGCTGAGAGGTACCATTCCCAGAATAAGGGATCGTAAGGATCTGCATCCTGGTGACCAAATTGCAAACGCAGATCCGTATATTTTCTATTGATGCGATGCGGCTCTAAGATCAAACCGGTGTTCATCAGGTAATCCATTTTATACGAACGATAGCTGATCTCAGGAGCGATGTAATAACCGGTGATCGCTGTTTCATACTTCGACGGATACCAGCGAAATTGAAATCGTCCTGCTACACCGGAATAAAATTTCGCGGAATTTGCGCCTGATTTAAAAATAAAGCGTCCGTTATTTTGCGTCAGCTCATAGATATAATCGATGTACGTAACGCCCGCTGCTGCTTCAACGCTCCATTTGCGGGCCAAACGATATTCGTAATAAAGAGAAAATTCGCCGCGTAAAAAATTTGCCGGATTTATTTTTAAAGCTTGCTGAACACTGTCGGCAGGCATAGAATGGCCATCGTAAGCAACAGGTTTTTTTCCATGCGGATTCAGCACAGAAACTTTTACTGTTGTCTTTTTTTGTGCGGTATCATTGGAAGTTTGCAGCACAACTTGTGCAGGCAGGATGAATCCGTGGAAAAAGAAAAAGAGCGATATGTAATAAGCGGTTCTCATTCGTAATCGTAGCTTTGTTAAAGTTACGAAATCTTCATCGCTATGCCGCGCATCCGATACTATCTTTCTCTACTTATTTTTTTGCCGGTAATCGTTTCTGCTCAAATGGAAATTACCTGGGGCGTGCCTCAGAAAAAGCCAAGGAAAACGGCCATGACCCAAATGCTCGGGGAAGATGGCGCATTCGTTTATACACTTCGCAGCGAATATTCGATTTTCGGCAATAATGATCCGATCATCGAACGGTATAAGCTTGCTGATCTCAGCCTCGATTATACCAAAGCCATTTCGATGCAAGGGCCGCGTCAAAAAGATCTTTCGCTCGATGCAATTTATTTCATGGGCGGCAACATTCTCATCTTCGCACATGATTACGATCGTGAAAGAGACATTAACATGCTTTACGCGAAAATTCTGGATGAGCACAGCACATTAAAAAAAGACTGGACCTCCGTTGCAAAAATTCCTGCGGAGAAAAAAAGTAACCCTGGAAGCTTTTACACCGGCATGTCGCTTGACTCCAATCATATTCTTGTAGTCGTAAATCCGCCATATGAGCAATATGCGAATGAAAAATTTTCACTTGAATTGCTGGATAAAAACCTTACTTCATTATGGAAGAAAGAAATTGTTCCGCCTTATAAAGATGAATTTTTCTCGCTTAATAATTTTATTGTTGCCGGTAATGATGATGTCTATATGATGGCAACTGTTTCGAAAGACAAATCAGTAATGTCGAGACAAGAGCGCCGTTCTATGCCGACTTATTATCATGCCGTTTTAATGTACGAGCATGCTACAGATAACCTGAAAGAATATAAAGTAAGTCTCGATCCGAAATTCATTTCCGATGTGCGCATGACGGTGAATGATAAAGGAGATATTGTTTGCGCAGGATTTTATTCAAATAAAAGTTCTTCTTCGATCATCGGTGCTTTTTATGTGAAGATTGATAAGGAAACCAAAGAAATTACCAGGCAGGGAACGATGGATTTCAAACCAGACTTTCTTTCTCAATTCATGAGCGAGAAGAAAGTTGAAAAAGGAAGAGAGCTTTTCGATTACATTCTGCGTCATCTTGTTTTGAGAGACGATGGCGGTGCAATTCTTGTTGCTGAACAATATTATGAAGTGATGGTGCAGAGCTACGATCCTACCACGCATGCTTACACCTACACGTACTATTATTATTACAATGATATTATTGTAGTAAGCATCAGTCCCGGAGGAGAAATTTCATGGGCGAAAAAAATTCCGAAGTACCAGGTGAGCAGGAATGATGGCGGATATTATTCTTCATTCACCTTCGCAGTTTCAGGCAACAAAATGTATTTCATGTTTAACGATAATCCGAAAAACCTGAAAGCCACGGATGAAAGTTTTCATAAATACCGCGTCATGAATAATCCGAAAAAGTCGATTGCGGTATTGGTAAGCATGGACAGCAACGGCAACCAGGACCGGCAGTCGATGTTCAACAATAACGATTTGAAGATCATTCTCCGGCCGAAATTATTTATGCAAATGAATGCCCACCGGATGATTTTGTACGGCGAAAAAGGCAGCACGTATAAGCTGGCAGATGTGAAATTTTGATTTATTTTTTTAAATTTAATGAATGGATCATCTCTCCCTTTCACCGCAATCAGCTGATGCCGGCCGTGCCAATGCGCATCGCGAGGGAGAAAATAAATCGCATGGGCAAGGAGCCAAAAATTTTCCTGCCGTAACGCCCACACTTCAGCTGTACAAGAACAAGGCGCATGACACGCTCGGAACTTCTGTGCAGACTACTAACGGCCAGTATTTTCTTGATTCACAAATGGGCAATGACGAAGTGTATGCAGCGTCGGGTGCAACAGCTCCGTTACATAGTAAAGTAAAAACCGGAAATGTTCTGAAAACCGGGATCAGCAAGTACGTCCCGGAATCTAAATTTATTGCCGATTGCCTCCACACTGCCGAAGAGATCATGAAAGGCATGAAATTGAAGGAAGGAAATATAAACAGCAAGGAAAAAACAACGGGGAATGATTTTGGTGTTTCTGAGAAAGATAATTGGGATACTGCTATAGATGTAGATGATAAGGACAAAGACAAAAAAGCAAAGCCGTTAGTTGGTGAATCCTATCTCATCGTAGAAGATAAAGCGCGCGATCTCGGCGGACATATCATGTGCCAGTACCATGCTGCTGCCGTTGTAGCGCAGGATGGATCAGATAATGTGACACTGGAGGTTTTCGGAAGTCCGAATACCGGAATTCGTAGCGCTGTGGGTCGATACGCGGTTTACAGCACAGCGCCAAGCACAAAACAAACATTCCACACCATTTGGACAGGCACTTTCCCTAATGGGGTAACCATTACCCTGGAACCGCTTTAATTCCGCCCTCTTTTTTCTCTTGTCACCATTCACTCACCCGCGTCACTTTTTGTTACCTTTAGGCTATTCAATTCCCTATGCCTGGTATTACCGAAATCAAATCCCCTGTCGCCGCCGAAATGGAAATTTTCGAGCAGAAGTTCAGGGCTTCTATGAAGAGTTCGGTTCCGCTGCTCGATAAGATCACACAATATATTGTCCGCAGAAAAGGAAAACAGCTTCGACCGATGTTTGTTTTTCTTTCAGCGAAACTTTGCGGAGAAGTAAATGATTCTACTTACCGTGCTGCTGCGCTGATCGAATTGCTTCATACTGCAACGTTGGTGCACGATGATGTGGTGGATGATTCCAATATGCGTCGCGGATTTTTTTCTGTGAATGCATTATGGAAAAACAAGATCGCCGTGTTGGTGGGAGATTATTTATTGTCGAGCGGTTTATTGCTTTCTATTAATAATGGTGATTTTCATTTGCTGAAAATTGTTTCCGAAGCTGTGCGAGAGATGAGCGAAGGAGAATTATTGCAGATTGAAAAAGCACGTCGTCTTGATATTGCAGAACCAGTTTATTTCGAGATCATTCGCCAGAAAACTGCTTCACTTATTGCATCGTGTTGCACAAGCGGTGCTGCGAGCGTAACAAGTGATGAAACAATTCAAAGACGCATGCACGAATTCGGTGAAATGACCGGCATTGCATTTCAATTGAAAGACGATCTTTTTGATTACGGATCTGCAAGCGATATCGGCAAACCTACCGGCATCGACATCAAAGAAAAAAAGATGACGCTTCCGTTGATCTATGCGCTGAACAATGCTTCACGTTCTGACAAACGAAGGATCATCAACCTGGTAAAACATCATAATGAAGAGCCGGAAAAAGTGCAGGAAGTAATTGCATTTGTCCACGCATCAGGCGGAATTGCATACGCACGTGAACGCATGTATGAGTACCGCAAAAAATCGCTCGACCTGTTAGCAACGTTTCCTGAAAGTCCTTCGCGCAAATCACTTCACGATTTAGTCCTTTACACCACAGAACGCGAAAAATGAAAAAACTGATTTTCCTTTTCTTATTTATCGCAAGCACTGTTTTGTCGGCGCAGGAGCATTACCA
>JBKJMR010000313.1:0-2984 GCA_046596275.1 Bacteroidia bacterium
GTCGATCTAAAATATATCCCCGGCTGTAGATTCCCACTTTGGGGTGTGTTTATTGATGAAACATTCTCGTTTTTTAACAATGGGGATTGAATAACTATTCGATCAATGGCATAAGGATTGTATTTCTTTATTCATAAATTAGTAATAGAATCATAACCCCGATTATAAACCTTAATTCTCCCCCGAATGAAAGACGTATTTCGTAAAGTCCGAAAGCTTATTACTGTAATCTCTAGTGAAGGATTAGTCCCGGTACTATCCTGTTCAGATTCCGGTAAAATTATCACCCGAAGAAAAGTTGATAATCCGCACAACGAGTATCATCCTGCTGTTATCATTGGTCGTGATGCATTTTGCAGAATTTGGGTGGCGCATAATCACTTCTCCGTTAAGCGACCGTCATTTGAATTGCTTGATGATTACCTGAACGGTCAGAAGTGTTACCTGGACAACCGCGTTGTTGATTTCAGCAATGAACAAGTTGTTGATCGTGCCATTTTCGAAGTGTTGTGTGGTGACCAATATCATACAAACAATTATAATGGTCACACATTCATCAATAATATCGTTTGGCAAGATGTTGAAGTGCAAAAATTATTGCTGAAAAGAAGAAGACAGAAGTTCAATCAATAATTTCTGTACTGATCTTTTAAATGAACGTTAAAAAGAACGGCGACCTGGTTGGGTCGCCGTTCTTTTTTCATTTTATTGCTTTACTATTCGCAATGTTTCTTGTTGCACTCCATCCAGCCTGATGAAATATACACCGGCTGCAAGTCCATGCAAATCGATATTCATTTGTTTCTCATTCGGGATCATCGTTTCAATTACTCTTCCGCTTACATCCAACAAGTTTACGAGCTGAACTTCTCCGGACCATTGCACCATTACGAAATCGCAAGTGGGATTCGGATAAGCTGTTGTTGTTGTGTTAGCAGAAATCGAAGGAACTACATCCATACAAATGTCAACGTAAACCCAATACGATGCAGAAGCCGGACAACCATTTGCATCTGTGTATTGATACATGATTTCAATATCTCCAACACCGGCTATCATCGGATTGAAGACGCCGTTATTTACGCCAGGGCCTGAGTATTGTCCGCCAGCAGGTGAGCCGCCCGTGAGCGTTACAGGATTTCCCATTGCGCAGAATGTATCTTGCGGCATTGTCAATGTAACATTCGGAAGTGGATTCACAGTAACAGCTGTTACAGATGATGTGGTGCTACAATTTCCATTCGATGCAACCACACTGTAATTACCGGAAGATGTTACGAAGATGCTTGAAGTTGTTTGTCCGTTGCTCCATAGGTAGCTGCTTCCTCCCGATGCAGTCAGCGTTACGTTATCGCCTGCACAAAATGTTGTCGGACCACTTGCAGCAACAGCTACTACAGGAATCGCATCTACAGTAACTGTAATTGTGTTGCTTGTGCCTGAACAGCTATTTGCATTGGTTTCAGTTAAGTAATAGTTTCCGCTTGTGGTTACATTAATGGAAGAAGTTGTAGCGCCATTGCTCCACAAATAATTTCCACCACCCGTTGCAGAAAGCGTTACGTTTCCACCCTGGCAAAATGTTGTTGGACCCGAAGCAGTGATCACCGGCGATGGTGAAGGATTAACAGTAACCGCGATTACGGTCGAAACATCTGTACAATTACCATTAGCGCTGTATGCAGTTACGCTGTAGTTGCCTGAAGTTGTAGCTGTAATGGCTGAGGTAGTTTGTCCGTTGCTCCACAGGTATGAGCTTCCGCCTGTCGCAGTGAGCACAACGTTATCACCCGAACAAAATGTTGTTGGTCCGTTTGCGGTTACAGAAACTACAGGTGTTGGATCTACACTAACTGTTGTTGTGCTGCTAACTGCAGTGCAACCGCCGGGACCGGTTGCAGTAACTGAATAATTTCCACTTGAGGTTACAGTAATAGAAGTTGTAGTTGCACCTGTACTCCACAAGTAGCTGCTTCCACCTGATGCAGTTAACATTACATTTCCTCCCTGGCAGAATGTAGTTGGACCTGATGGTGTAATTGCCGGTGTTGGTGGCGGATAAACAGTTACTGTGATTATAGCAGAATTATCCGTGCAGTTTCCATTCGCGCTGTATGCTGTAACAGAATAGTTACCTGATGCTGTTACGTTAATGCTCGATGAAGTGCTGCCGTTACTCCACAGGTAAGTGCTTCCACCAGTTGCAGAAAGCGTAACACTTCCACCCTGGCAGAAACTTGCCGGACCGCTTACTGTCACGTTTACTATCGGTGCAGGATCGACACTGATAGCGACGTTGCTGCTTGTTGCTGAACATCCATTGCTACCTGTTGCAGTAACATTATAATTTCCGCTTGTTGTAACGGTGATTGAAGTGGTAGTAGCGCCATTGCTCCACAGGTAACTGTTTCCTCCTGATGCAGTAAGTGTAACATTTCCACCCGCACAGAATGTAAGCGGACCTGATGCAGTAATTGATGGGGTTGGTGAAGGATTTACAGTAACAGTTACTGGTGACGATGTGATAGAACAATTTCCGTTTGTGCTGTAAGCTGTAACAGAATAAGTGCCCGATGCTGTTGCAGTAATGCCCGATGAAGTATTTCCATTGCTCCACAAATAGCTGCTGCCACCAGATGCAGTGAGCGTCACACTGCCGCCGGAACAAAATGTAAGCGGACCACCTGCTGTAATTGTTGCTGTTGGAGGCGTATCAACTGTAACGTTAATTGCATTCGTTGTTGAAGTGCAGCCTGCAGGTGAAGTGATCGTTGCACTGTAACTGCCTGTTGTTGTAACGGTAATGCTTGATGTAGTTGCGCCATTGCTCCACAGATAAGTATTACCACCCGCAGCTGTAAGTGTAACACTTCCTCCAGTACAAAAATTAACTGAACCTGATGCAGTGATCGTTGATGATGGAAGCGGATTTACTGTGACTGATACCGGGATGGCAGTTGCTGTACAGCTATTGGCATTTGTTG
>JBKJMR010000537.1:0-5673 GCA_046596275.1 Bacteroidia bacterium
CGCAAAGATTTTGACGGCTATGTTTGAAATACAACATCAGCTCATCATCGCTCATTGCAGAAAAGTTGGTGATGACTTTATCGCAATGAGCGATGATGAGCTGATGTTGTATTTCAAACATAGCCGTCAAAATCTTTGCGGTGTGTTTTCAAATGAGCAGCTCAACAGACGGATAAAATTGCTTCCTGAAAAAACGCGAAAAGCAGGTTGGTGGCGAATGTTTGTTTTGCTTTCTCTTTCATTGTTCAGCAAGTTGGCAAAAGCGCAATATTTTGAATATGTAAATGGAGATAAACAAGTGCATTCGCAAATTGATTCTGCGGTAAACCCGCTTGCCCTGGAAAACAATTCTGATACGGCAAACCTTGCAACAGTAGAAACAGATCCAATTGATTCGTTACCACCCCTTGCAGAAAACAATAATCCTCTTTCTGATTCTATGATTGCGGCCATCACAAGTCCGAATGTATTTATGCTAAACCAGATTCCGGTATCTGGATCAATGATGATGATCATAGGAGATGTTTGTATCGGCACACCTCCTAATCCTTTCGAACCTTTTAAAGACAATGATTGCATCGCCACAAGAGAAAATTATTCCATCTGGCATTTAAAAATCTGGGATGTTTTAGGCAACAAATACGCAACGTGGCTAAGGAAAAAAGAAAAGTTCGATGATCCCGGCAATCTGATAGCGCTCGAATCACTTCCAGAAAAACCAAAACCAGAAAAACCTGTATTACCCTCCTCCACCGAAATTTCAGCTATTCTTCCCTCCGAGGACCGGAAAAACAAGCGCTCTTAACTAATTCACCCCAATTTAGTTAGCAAAGCATATTAGCAGCAGCGAAATCAGCAGCAATTCTTAACTTCGCTCTCGCTTTTCCTCATGCGCAGAAAACTCATTATTTACGGAATCATTTTACTGCTTTGCGGAAGCGGTTACTTATATTTTCGCGCAATCGGTGCCGGAATTCGTGTCAATGATTTTCATCCGTTCGCAAATTATAAATCTCCCGACAAAACCATCACCGTTGATCTCACCGATGCTGTTTACAAAGGCATTGAGATTCCAACAGTAAAACAATTGCCGGGAGGAAAATTCACATTTACTTTTAATGTGAAAAATCAATATTTCACGAAACGAAAGCTGTACTACAAAATTTATTACCAGGACGAAACGTATAAATTTCCTGAGTTTGAAAAAAGCGGGAAATTCAATTACGAACATTCGTATGCAGTAAGAAATTTTTACGGAAGCTGGGGAGAAACCGACCACGGATTTAAATCAACAACTGAATTAAGCTGGGGCGATGAGCTGACGGTGACTGATTCATTTCGTATTGTCGGCAACCCGAGGAATGAAGAATTGTATTTTGGAAAAGATGATCGCGCCGGATTATCTGCGTTGAAAATTGCTAACATGATCAATTACATCCGCAGTCAGCCGAACTGGACAAAGGAAGTGGAAAGAAAGGCAAAAGCGAATGGTGTAACACAAGATCAGCAAGTGTACCGCGATGCAATCTGGCAAATTGATAATAACCGCAAGCTGGAAATTTCAAACAACCGCTGGAAAAGAAATCCGCGTACAGGAAATTATAAATTCATTCTCGTAGTAACTTCTGAAAGCGGAATGAATGACCTTCCTGCTTCTATCCGGAATATTACAGAACGCGAAACAGGTGGAAGATTTATTAACCCGTTTTATTATTTTCTCTACGGTCCCGGCAGTAAAAATAATGCGGTGAATGTTGTTGTTGCCGAAGAGCAGCTCGTTGTAAAAGCAAAGCTTGATCCCGGCGCAGGCGTTTATGTGAATCCATTCGAATTGATGCAATCAGGAATTGACACCACTGCTTATTGCGAAACTTGCGGCACCGACAGTATGGCGTATCGCAAATCACAATTTATGCAGTATTTTTTCTACGAAGACAAATCACATATTCTGCCAATCATTCCTGTTGTTGCTGATGTTGTTGGAGAAAATTATACGCGTGCGCAATACGAAGAGAACAAGAATAAATATCCGAAAGAAGAACGCGTGCAGGATTATCTGCGAAGCACAACTCGTCCCTGCTCAACAGTAAAAGTGGATCCGGAAGAACATTCCATCACACTTTCAAATCCGGGAAATGATGCACCACCTTACCGAAAAGAAAACATCGGCGTAAAATCGCGTGTAGGTTTTACCTATGGAAAATTCTCTATGTGCATCGCATTTCCTGAGCTGCTTTCTGAAGATCATGTTTGGAATGGGTTGACGAATGCGGTTTGGCTTTTGTACCAGGATGAAGAAAAATGGAACGGTCGCCGCAGCTGCGAAGGCGGTTATATTCCGAAGACAGATAACCGGGGAATAAAAGCGGCACGCTATCCAATGCAAAGTTATTCCGAGATCGATTTTGAAATTATGAAATCGTCGCGCAACTGGCCGAAATCTTCTTATGGTGATAAGCCACAGCCTGCCGATGATGATATTGCCAATACAGATAACATTGCCGTTGCTTGCACGAATTGGGATTTGGCTTGTCGCGAACCGAAAAATTATGTGACAGGAATTGTTCCGCTCGTTTTTGAAAACAGGAAATTTGATTTGCATCGCTGGGATTCATGGTACCAGGCGCTCACGATTAAAACGCCGCAGCCAAATGCTGATCTTTTTAAACGGCCTTTTTATTGGTACGAAATTGAATGGACTCCTGATCATATTGTTTGGCGCATCGGTCCTGATAAGCAGCATTTGCGTGTTGTAGGTTACATGGACAATACGGTAACTGCTGTTCCTGATAATCAAATGATCCTTGTAGTAAGCCAGGAATTTCATGATTCAGAATGGTGGGTTCCTGCACCCTATGATCAGCGGAATATTCCTTATCCGAAAAAACCATTGACAGGAAAAATTCTTGCAGTAGAAATAAATTAAGAGCAGTTATTGCAGTTCACCATTCAGTACTGACTAACAAAACACGTTGTGAAAAAAGATATTGAACGTCCGGAAGTAGAAGACATCGCAATGGCGATCGTGCTGGAAGAAAAAGATGGAGAAAATATCTGGAATGTTTTTCTTGTGAATCTTCATATTGTTCCGATTAAAAATGTCATTGTCACTTCCAAAGGTTATGGGGAATTGAACGGTGAAGTAAAAAAGACTTCTGTGCTGCGTCATTTCTTCGAAGAGATTCCTGATCTCGAATTTACGCGTGTGGAACCGATCATGGAAGATACATTCGGATTGACAAATGAATATTGGGTAAGCTTTTACATCGGCGATAAAATTTACGACAAGCAATATATTTTTCTTCCCGAAACGATCAACCCGAAAAATTTCACCAAAGTTCCGCTGCTGAATGTGGAAGGTGTGATGATCAGGTGAGATTTCATTTGATAAGATGTTGAAATTTTACATTGAAGAATCGCATATTTAGAGCCATATTTGCTTTGGTTCAATTTTGTAAAATTCATATCAATGTTCTCCTCCCTCAACTTCGAATGCATTCTCTTTCTCGACATTGAAACAGTTCCGGCATTTCCAACTTATTCCGATGTTCCTGATGATTGGAAAAAGTTGTGGGATAAAAAATCGCAGCTGATCACCAAAAGTGCGGACGATACGCCTGAAAATTTATACGGTCGCGCCGGAATTTACGCTGAGTTCGGAAAGATCATTTGTATTTCTGTTGGCTTTCTCAAAACCGTTGGCGGCAAAGAGCAATTCCGCATCAAATCATTTTATGGGCATGATGAAAAACAAGTGCTGGTCAGCTTCGCGGAATTATTGAACAAACATTTTTGCGGTTCCGAACATCGTTTATGCGGACACAACGGAAAGGAATTTGATTTTCCATGGATCGCAAGACGTATGATGATCCATGGAATAAAAATTCCCGCTTTGCTGAATACATCCGGAAAAAAACCGTGGGAAGTAAATCATCTCGACACAATGGAAATGTGGAAGTTCGGCGATTTTAAAAATCATACTTCGCTGAATTTGCTTGCTGCCTTATTCGGTGTCCCCACTCCGAAAGATGATATCGACGGCAGCATGGTGCACAAGGTTTATTACGAAGAAAAAAACCTGGAGCGCATTGTTACCTACTGTCAGAAAGATGTGCTGACGGTGGTGCAGATTTTGAAAAGGTTTCGTGGAGAGAATTTGATTCCGGAAGAGTGTGTGATGATTAGTTAGTCGTGTACTCACAATCCTGGTTCGAATAAATATAAAACGATCTTTAAATAAATTCCGGATTATGATAAAAGATTTTAAGGTTCTGGTTTTTTTGTTCCCGATTTTACTTTTAAACTTTTGTTCAACTCATATCAAATCTGTACACGGCACAGCAGAATTCATTCAAAAGTCAATTGAAAAAGATACACTGTATTTAACTGCTTTTAAAAAACGCACTGACATAAACTGGAGCGCTGACTGGAAATTGGTTAAGTCAGGTATTGATGCTTATGAAGCAACGGTTGCAATAAAAGGAGAAGTCGAAAAAATTGTTCCGGATACGAATTGTTTATTGGAGTGGAACAACACACACGGAAAAATACGACGGGAGATTTATAACAAATCCAAAATACAAAACGTCGATTTGTTATTTTATAAAGACGATTCCATTTATGCAAGGGGAAAAATTGTTTCCTCATCTGCAAAAAATAAATTGCAGGAAGTGATGCATTTGAAAAATAAGGTCTATTGCAAGCCATGTGAAGATTACACTTACTCAGATTATATTTCAGCAGGTAGTGGTGCTACGAAATATGAAGAATACCAGGTTCTGAATAGCTTGGATATTGTGGAATGCAGCTATACGTCGTTTAAATTTGTTCGTTATAGTATGCGGGAAAATTCTGAAGTGCTGATAAGTGTTCAATTATATAGCGATACTATTGTAACTTCTGAGGGAACTTGTCCATTTGTAGAATTGATTGAGCAATAAAAAGTGTCCCATGAAAATCACTTCACTTAGTCCATCTGAAAAATCGATTCTTGATAAAGAGCGAAAATTATATAAATCAGGAAAGGGAAAGAACCATTCAATGGCCGCAGTAAGGAAAATGGTTTTGTCTGGTTTAAAGAAATGAACAAAGAAAATAATTGTTCGCGATCTCGCTGCATATTGTTATTATACAAGAAGAAAGATTAAGCTGTATACACTTAAATTAAAATTGCAATAACCAATAATTTGCTTCTGGGATTGCAATTTTCACAAAATCCTCAAACGCTTGTCCTTTTCGTTCTTGATTCTGGTACAATTCGCAAAAAGATAGCTTTTATACGCGGCAACCAATTTTACCATGGTATTTCGTGCAGCTACTTTTGGGTATGCACTTCAAACCCAACACTTCGAAAATATTTTTATTGTTATTCCTATTCAGCACTTTTTTTACAGCATGCCGGTTAGTACTTACTAAAAATGAATCAGGAGAATACAGGCCAAAGAGTACGAAATACTTTTCGTATAAAAAGGCCAACACACGCCTAACCGATACATTGCTTGTGGATACCAATGCAATTTATGTAATGCAATTAGGAAAAATGTACGCCTTTGACAGTAACGACATTCTCGTCGATTCCATTAATAATGCATGGAAGTACATGAAATTTTATGCTACCGGACAAGTTTATTTCAGTGCCATATTTGACACCTTTCCTACCATCGATCAAATTAA
>JBKJMR010000595.1:0-6703 GCA_046596275.1 Bacteroidia bacterium
TATTCCTTTTCCCTCCGCCGCGGTCACCGACTTTTTAATCATTAGGCAGGTTTCGCAAACCTGCCTAATGATTAAAAAATCACCGCACCCGCTCAATTACCGGAGGCGCTTCCTCAACCTGCACGTCGCTATCCTGGATGCGATCGTAACTTTCATACCTGTCGTAGTTGTCGTATTTATTACGATCAACATACAGCTTGTTTGCAGTCAGAATAAATGTATTCAGGCAGTTCGATTGTTTATCAACTAAATAAATATCCATCGTTTGTTTGGTGCCATCGCCGATCAGTTCTGCATAATCAAAAATACTGATACCGGTTTTAAAATTGTTGTATTTGCGTCCCATTGATTTTTTCAAATAAACAGTAAGCGGCGCAGGATATTTCGAAAGATTTAAGTTGAAATACATATAAGCCGGCTTATTTGAAATAAGAGAAGCCATCGGATCGCTTACCTGCACGCTTGCTTTGCCTTTGGTTAAGGATAATGCAAGAGCAAAATCATTGGTAATAAAATAATTCGGGCCATTATGTGCAACGTAGGTATTTCCACTACGGTAGCTTTGCCAGTAACGAATGCCATTGGTCGTATCTTTTCCTTCTAAGTGTGTGAAAACAGATTCCGCCTTGCCCTGGTTTTTAGTTGTGGCACCAAATACATAGCCTGGCATCAGCATCGTGTCCATTGTTTGCGTATAGGTATAATTATTCAGCTCATAATTATACTCGTAATTCATTCTCGGGATCTCCATTTCTTTCACATCCGCAAGACTGAAATAAATATCTCCGGTTAAAATTTCTTTCAGCTCTTTTCTTGTCATGAACAGGTTTGCAGCAAGCTTATCTACCATTAGCGCCTTTTCCGGATCGCCATCCAGGTACTTATAAATTTCATTTATGTTCAGTGAAATACTTGCAACGCCATAGGATTTACCGGGAATGGTTGCTTTCAATCCATCGTTAATTCCTTTCTTATTCACAAAGCTCGTCACGCCGCTTGGATCAACAGGGCCGGGGAGATATTGAGTTGTATACGTAAGTTTGCCATCATTAAAGTCGATGGTTATAATTGCGGAGCTGCCTTCTGCGGAAGGGGGAACAGCAACACCCCGAATGCCTCCCAGACCATCCATACTCACATAGAGACCAATGTCAAATGATGTATTCTTGAATTTATTGAACGATTCAACGGAAGTGATGCTTTCTTTTTCGCTCAATTCAAAAAGTGTTCTGCAATAATTTTCAGACCTGGTTTTTGAGCGGTCTGAAAATAACATGACGCCGGAATTGCCATTCCACGCAACACAAGAACCACCGCTCAGGCGAAGAATAGAAAATTTATCTCCTTGTTTTATCGTTTCATCATCAGAAGCACGTTCAATAAATTTACGGAATTTGCTTTCGCTTTTAATTGCAAAAACAATTCCCCCGGTGTAGCGCGGGTAATCACCATTTTCCACTGTAGCGAATGCATAAGGCTGAGAAAAAATATCAATACCGCTGCTCATCGGATCGCTCATCGCTTTTGAAAATGCATCGTTATCGCCGCGCGTTTGTTTTTTCATATCCTTAAAAAACTCCAGCTGCTGCAATTTCTCCATGTCAATCTTTCCCGCAATGCTTTTCAGATCTACTGACAACACAGCAATTGCATCAGAAGGAATTAATTTCAAATGTTTGGTTGATGGCCGGATGTAAATATAAATGGCAGCTACAGCAATCAATAGTAAACCTAACACGCCACCACCAACAATAAAAAATAGCTTCTTTTTATTTATTGGTTTTTCCGGGGCAGCAGGAGTAGCTGTATTTGCGAACGCAGGATGATGCATCGTTCCCGGCTGTGTATATACGCCTGGCTGTGTATATACTCCCGGCTGTGCATAAATTCCCGGCGTAGCAATAGGAGCCTGGTAAAGAAAGTAAGTCGTCCAGGGCAAAACCAATTCACCCGCTTTCACAATATCGGTTTCACGCAGCTGAACCATTCCCTGGATACGATAACCGTTCACCGTCGTTCCTGCCAATGAATTAAGATCTGTGAGCAGGAAATTTCCTTTGTCATCACGCAAAATTTCAAGATGAAAAGGAGAAACAGAAGGGTGATTAAGCACAATATTATTTCCAGGCGCGCTTCCGATTTTGATCTGTATCATGGATGGGGTTTTGACCGCCGCGGCGGATATTTGAGAACGAAATTATTGCTTTTTGGCGGATAACAGACAATAATCCAGGGAGTAAAAACACACAATTTTCCTGAATGAAAAACGCGGATGAAATTAGTTCCATCCGCGCTTTTATTTTTTTTGCCACTTCTTACAACAGCTTGTATTGTTTCAGTTTATTGTAAAGTGTTTTCCTGTCAATATCCAGCATTTTAGCAGCTTTGGATTTGTTGTAATTAACATGCTTGAGCACTTCGACGATCTTTTCATATTCCGCATTTATTGCCACCGACTTCAGATCATTTTTCGAATCTGCTGCGCGTACTGCTTGAGGAGCGGGACCGTTGTCGGAATTGAATGTGAATTTTTCGTAGAAGGAAATTTCATGCGGAAGTGAATTGAGCATGACTTCTTCGCTATCGGTGAGAAGGGTAACGCGTTTGATAATATTATTCAGCTCGCGCAGGTTTCCCGGCCAGGAATAATTATTAAACACATTCAAAACTTCTTCTGAGAAACCTTTGATGTTTTTATTCAGCTCCACATTTGCTTTTGCAAGAAAATGGTTGGCGAATAAAATAATATCGCTTCTTCGTTCACGTAATGGTGCGAGGAAAATATCAAACTCATTAAAGCGGTGATAAAGATCTTCGCGGAATTTTCCTTTTGCCGCTGCTTCGCTTAAGCTTTCATTCGAAGCAACAACAATGCGCACATCAATATCCATTTCTTTGGTCGAGCCAAGGCGCCGGCATTTACGTTCCTGAACCACACGCAGCAGAGAAACCTGCAGATCGTAAGGAAGATTGGCAATCTCGTCGAAGAAAATTGTGCCGCCGTTAGCAGCTTCAAACTGCCCGATCTTTTGTGTGAGTGCGCCTGTAAAAGCACCTTTTTCGTGACCGAATAATTCGCTTCCGCCTAATTCGCGTGATAAAGCGCCGCAATCGATAGCCACAAAAGGTTTATTTTTTCTCGGGCTGTGTAAATGGATGGCCTGTGCAATGGATTCTTTTCCCGTACCGCTTTCGCCGTAAATGATAACGCTGTAATTCGTTGGTCCCACGAGGCGGATCTGTCTTTCAACTTCTTTCGACTGTGGGCTTTTTCCTACGATAAAATCGTTATCGGTAAGCGTATATCTTTTAGCGAGAGCTGCTGCGCTGCCGTTTGTTTTTTTGCCGGTCGAATCATCGCCATCTTCTTCTCCGAATTCTTCTTTTTTCGCAAGCGCTTTAGTCAGCAGGCGAAGAATTTCATCAGGAATGAATGGTTTGGTGATGTAATCGAATGCGCCATGTTTCATTACATCTACTGCGATTTTAACATCGGAGTAGCCGGTAATGATAATGACTTGTGTGGAAGGCGATTTTTCTTTTACTTTTTTCAGGATCGCTTTACCGTCGGTATTCTCCAGTCGGAAATCGGAAAGCACGATATCGAACTTTTCCTGCTCAATTAAAGCGAATGCAGAAGAGGAAGTAAAAGCAATTTTTACCTGGTACCCATTTTTCGAAAGAAATTTATCCAACAGATTACAGATGACCATATCGTCATCAATCACTAGTACTTTGCTCATATCAACAATTTTATGAGTGGTGCATCCCACTCAGTAAAAACTGGTCGCCACCGGGATATGAAAAGAATACTCAGGTCATTTTCAATAGGCAAATGTACATAAAAAAGGTGTTCTAAAGCGGGGTGGAAAGGCCTGCCAACACAAGGAAGTTTTACCTTGTTTTCAACTTTTCAGCTCCGTGTCCGCTTTTTCAACTTCCGTGTTGGATTCTACTTCAATTTCTTTTTTCTCCACCCAAACCGAGTATTTATTAGGTTTGATATGACGTCCTTTCAGCTTAATAAATACTTGCGTGAATTCGGCGCCGAGATAAAGAATTACGGAAGAATAATACACCCAAAGCAAGATCATGATCACTGATCCTGCCGAACCGTATGCTGTAACTGTTGCATTTTTTGAAAGGAAAAAGCCAATGGCTAATTTTCCTACCATAAATAATATGGCAGTTACCGCTGAAGAAAAGATAACATCACGCCAGGAAATTTTTGCATCAGGCAACACTTTGAAAATCGCCCCGAATAAAAGCATCAGCACGCCGAAGGTGATGACCTGGTTAACGCTCCAGAAAATTGCAATAGGAATTTCAGGGAAACGTCCCTGTATCGCATCAAACAATCCGGTGATAAGCGCATTCAGCACAAGAGAAACCATTAGAATAAACCCAAGCGAAACCAATACCGAAAAAGAAAGCAAACGGTTTATGAGCACTTTTATGAAGCCGGCTTTTGGTTTGGTACGAAGTCCCCAAATGGTATTAATCGAATCCTGCACTTCGCCGAAAATACCGCTGACAGAGAACAGGACCGTTATGATGGCGAGGATCTTCGCCCACATATTCTGGTAATCAAATTTGGCGTGGATCAGAATTTCTTCAATCTTAATTGTATTGCTTAAGCCGAGAAGTCCTGTTACGTTATTCAGAAATTTCCCTGAAACCTCCGATGGATTATAAAAAGCGCCCGAAATCCAGATAATAATGATCAGCAATCCGGGTAAAGCAAAAATAGTAACGTAGGCGAGCGAGGAGGCCATTTTCAACACTTTATCCTTTGCGAAATCGGAAAAAGTGTTTTTTAAGAGTTCAAGAATGAAAACCGGTTTTTTTTTGGGACGGGACATAGATAAATTTTGTTCAGCCATTGCAAATATAATTCCCCATCTGCTTTGGCATGATTTTCCGCCCAATTTACATGAAAAATACCACTCAGCTATTAAGAGAATATAATCAATCACTTATGTCAACAGATGATGCAACCATAAATACCCCTGCTAAACCACGAAAGAAAAGACGAAAACTGAGGATTTTTCTCATCACTTTGGGGATTTTGGTAGTCATACGTCTTTGTCTGCCGTATATTATTTTGCATTTTCTGAATGATAAACTTGCTCATATGGACGGGTATTATGGTCATGTAGATGATGTTGATCTCGCTATTTATCGCGGTGCGTATGTGATCAAGGATATTTACCTGAAAAAGGTGGATAAGGAAAAAAAGGATACCTCTGATTTTTTCAGCACTCCTGCAATTGATATTTCTGTTCAGTGGAAAGCTATTTTTGAAGGAAAGATTGTAGGTGAAATCGAATTTGAAAAGCCGGATGTCAAATATGAAATGTCTAAAACCATCGGAAAGGGGAAAGACATTAAAATAGATACCCTCGGCGCTGATACAACCAATTTAGCGAAGGACACAGCAAACGGGGGCGATACAACGAACCTGGTTCAGCTTATCAAAGATCTTTTGCCGATAAGTATAAACCGGTTGGCGGTGAACAATGGAACAATTCATTATATCGATAAGACAAAAGATCCATTGGTAGATGTGAAGCTCACAGAGTTTAATGCCGAAGCGTTGAATCTTACTAATAAACCCGATCCGGCGGTGCTTTTGCCGGCCACAGTGAAAATAGATGCCAGGTTGTATGACGGAAAATTCACGCTGAATATGAAGCTTGATCCGTTGAACAAAATTCCGACATTCGATATGAATGCAACGCTTACTAAAACGAACCTGGTGAATATGAACCCGCTTTTCCAGGCCTATGCAAATTTCGATTTGAAAGCAGGAAGCATGAGCATGTACACTGAATTTGCTGCGAAAGAAGGAAAGTTTGCCGGTTATGTAAAACCGCTAATTGCAGATCTCGATATCGTACAGTTTGAGGATGAAGAAGGCAATTTCATGCAAATAGCATGGGAAGCGCTTATCGGTTCAGGAGCTGAAATTTTACAAAATCAACGCGAAGAGCAGCTGGCAACAAAGCTGCCTATTGAAGGATCGTTTAATAAACCTGATATAGGAATTATTCCTGCTGTGTGGGCTGTTATTACAAATGCATTTATTTCAGCATTAGATCCATCACTTGATAATACCATTTCAATATCGAACATTACTACTAAGCCGAAAGATGAAAAGTCTTTGAAAGACCGCATTTTCAACAACGACGATAAGGGCGACGATAAAAGAAGTGAAAGAAGGAAAAAAAGGAAAGAGAAAAGAGACAAATGAAATTCTTAAAGACCACCGGTATAATTCTCATCGTGCTTTCCGCACTCACGGTTATTGGTTATTTCTCGCGTAAACAGCTGATCAAACAAGTGCTTCCGGAAGTTGAGCAGGTAGAGATAGAAAGCATTACTGTTATCGATGACAGCGCTTACGTTCGTATTAATATATTATTGAGAAATAAGAACTGGACAACATACGAATTGAATTATGCGGATATAACGCTTTCTAATGATTCGCTTGTGCTGGTGCATTATGTAAATGATAGTTTGTACACGCTCAAGGAAAACGAGGTCCGCATTTTCCCGATTTCATTCGCTGTACCGATCAAAGATGCTATAGCCAGGATCAGGAGCTTGCAGGACCAGGACTCTACTACAATTAGCGTAAAAGGATTTGCCAGCTTTACTACTATGTTCGGGACAAGCAAACGGGAATTTTCTAAGGATATCC
>JBKJMR010000613.1:0-3844 GCA_046596275.1 Bacteroidia bacterium
AATAAGAATACAGAAATAATTGTCGAATTGTCTCTATGAAATTATTGCGCGACATATTATATAAAGCGGGTCTTGTAGAAGTACAGGGTTCAACGAATGTTGCCATCACTTCGATGACTTTTGATTCAAGAAAAGTGGAGAAGGATAGTTTATTTGTTGCCACGCGCGGAACACAATCTGATGGCCACGATTTTATAGAGAAAGCAATTTCTCTTGGTGCAGCTGCGATTGTGTGTGAAGAATTTCCTACAGAAATGCACGAGCGGATTTCATACGCCAAAGTTTCTGACAGCTCAGCGGCGCTTGGTATAATGGCTGCTAATTTTTATGACAATCCTTCTTCATCAATAAAGCTGGTTGGCGTTACGGGAACAAACGGAAAAACAACAACAGTTACTTTATTATTCCAGCTTTTTCGCGCGATGGGAAATAAAGCAGGCATGTTCACTACTGTACGTAACATGATCAACAGCGAAGAAGTTCCATCAACACATACAACACCTGATGCAGTTGAATTAAATCGTTTGCTCAGGAGAATGGTTGATGCGGGTTGCAAATACGCTTTCATGGAAGTAAGCTCGCATAGTGTGGTTCAAAAAAGAATCAGCGGACTTTCTTTTTCAGGCGGAGTATTTACAAACCTCACGCACGATCATCTTGATTATCATAAAACATTTGAAGAATATATCAAAGCAAAAAAAGGATTCTTCGATCAGCTTCCTGCTGATGCTTTTGCATTGATAAATAAGGATGATAAGAACGGAAGTGTGATGGTGCAAAATACACGCGCATTGAAACGCAGCTATTCTGTTTTGAGCGTTGGTGATTATAAATGCCGCGTGCTTGAAAATCATTTTACCGGATTGCAATTAAGCATTGACAGCACGGAAGTGTGGAGCAAGCTGATCGGAAGCTTTAATGCTTACAATCTGCTTGCGGTTTATGCAACTGCAATGTTGCTCGGCCAGGATAAAATGAATGTGCTCACAACGCTCAGCACACTCGGTTCTGTGGAAGGAAGATTTCAATATGTGCGTAACGATAGTGGTGTTACGGGAATTGTAGATTACGCACACACGCCGGATGCATTGCAAAATGTTTTGAAAACCATCCAGGATATCCGCACAGGAAATGAGCAGGTGATCACTGTTATCGGTTGTGGCGGAGATCGTGATACAACAAAACGCCCTGTGATGGCAAACATCGCGTGTGAATTAAGTGATCGTGTAATTCTCACTTCTGACAATCCGCGTTCCGAAGATCCGCAGGCAATTCTTGACCAGATGCATAAAGGTGTAGAGAAGCACAGCAGTAAAAAAACATTGTCAATCGCAGATCGCAGGGAAGCAATTCGTACTGCTGTAGCGCTCGCTCGTCCGGGTGATATTGTTTTAGTCGCAGGAAAAGGTCACGAAAAATACCAGGAGATAAAAGGAGTAAAACATCCTTTCGATGATATGGAAGTGCTCAAAGAAAATTTAAACAACACGAACAGCTGATATGTTTTACTACCTCTTCGATTGGTTAGATAAAAATTACGACTTCCCAGGGGCAGGAGTGTTTCAATACATTTCGTTCCGTGCAGCGATGGCGATTTTCGTTTCATTGATCATCACGATGGTCTTCGGAAAAAGAATTATCCGTTTGCTTCACCGTATGCAGGTGGGTGAAACTGTTCGTGATCTTGGATTAGACGGACAAAAACAAAAAGAGGGCACACCGACAATGGGTGGCTTGATTATACTTTCTGCGATCATCATTCCAACTTTATTATTCGCGCGACTGAGCAATGTATATATCATTCTCATGTTGGTCTCAACTGTCTGGCTCGGGTTGATCGGTTTTATTGACGATTACATTAAAGTCTTCAAGAAAAATAAAGAAGGCTTGCACGGAAAATTTAAAGTTGTCGGACAAGTTGGAATCGGATTGATTGTTGGATGTGTATTGTACTTCAATCATAATGTAACTGTAAAGGAAAAAATTTCCAAATCATCACCTGACTTTTTTACCTACAATACTGAACCCGTTACGTCAAACAATCTTCCGCAATATTCAACAGAAAAAATACACTCTACAAAAACCACAATTCCATTTGTAAAGAATAACGAATTCGATTATTCTGAATTGCTTGGTTTTCTCGGTGATAAAGCAAAAGACTGGGCGTGGCTGATATTTATTCCGATCGTAATTTTTATTGTCACTGCGGTTTCAAATGGAGCGAATGTCACGGATGGAATTGACGGACTCGCTTCGGGAACTTCTGCGATCATCGGAGTTGTGCTCGGAATTCTCGCATACGTTTCCGGGAATACAATTTTCGCCGATTACCTGAATATTATGTACATCCCGGATTCAGGTGAGCTCGTTGTTTTTATAGCGGCATTTGTTGGAGCATGTGTTGGATTCCTTTGGTACAATTCATTTCCTGCACAAGTTTTTATGGGTGATACAGGAAGTCTTGCGCTTGGTGGAATCATCGCAGTATTTGCAATCGCTATCCGCAAAGAATTACTGATCCCGATTATCTGCGGCGTATTTCTCGTTGAAAATATTTCTGTCATACTTCAAGTGATGGTTTTCAAATACCGCAAGAAAAAATCAGGAATTGAATATGCAAAAGCAAATAGGTTATTCCTGATGGCGCCATTGCATCATCACTTTCAGAAAAAAGGAATGCATGAATCAAAAATTGTGTTTCGCTTTTTGATCATCAGCATCATGCTCGGAGTATTGGCAATTGCAACATTAAAGCTACGCTAAGCATGAAGCGAATTGTAATCATCGGCGGTGGAGAAAGCGGGGCGGGTGCTGCGCAATTGGCGAAACAAAAGGGATTCGAAGTTTTTGTCACCGACAAAGGCCCGATAAAAGAAAAGTACAAGAACGTTCTTTCAAATCTTGGAATTGAATGGGAAGAGAATCAACACACTGAAGAGTTGATTCTTAATGCCGACGAAGTAATAAAAAGTCCAGGCATTCCCGACAAAGCTGAGCTGGTGCAGAAATTAAAAAAGCAAAACACACCTGTGATTTCGGAAATCGAATTTGCAGCACGTTTTACCAATGCAAAATTAATCTGCATCACCGGTAGCAATGGCAAAACGACAACAACAACCATCGTTCATCACATCCTGAAAAAAGCAGGATTGAATGTAGCGATGGGCGGAAATGTCGGGCAAAGTTTTGCAAAGCTTGTCGCGGAAGGCAACTACGATTATTACGTGCTTGAGATCAGCAGCTTTCAGCTCGATGGAATGTTTGAGTTCAGGGCCGACATAGCAATCCTGCTGAACATCACTCCGGATCATCTTGATCGCTACGATTATAAGCTTGAAAATTATGCAGCGTCGAAATTCAGGATAATACAAAATCAACGACCGGAAGATGCTTTTATTTTCTGCCTCGATGATGAAATCACAAAGCTGGAATTGACAAAAAGAAAAATCGTTGCAAAACAATACCCATTCAGCATACAAGAACGTGTCGAAGAAGGCGCGTGGCTAAATAATAATGAAATAATAATAACTATCAATAACAATCAACTGACTATGACGATCGAAGAACTCGCTTTACAAGGAAAACATAATTCCTATAATTCAATGGCTGGCGGAATTGCCGGGCGACTTCTCGAGGTTCGAAAGGAAGTGATCCGCGAAAGTCTTGCTGATGTGCAAAGTGTAGAGCATAGAATGGAATTTGTTGCGCGAATCAATAACATCGATTTTATCAATGATTCAAAAGCAACAAATGTAAATTCTACCTGGTATGCGCTTGAAAGCATGCCTGCACAGGTCGTCCTTATTCTTGGTGGTGTGGATAAAGGAAACGATTATAATATGCT
>JBKJMR010000027.1:0-5313 GCA_046596275.1 Bacteroidia bacterium
CTTATTGGAATACCTTGGTAATAAGTTTAAATCATTGCAATACCCCCTAAGTACCCCTGAGCAAAATGAAAGATTCCATTCTACAACCGGGAAAATTCCCACATGAAAAAGCAGCGCACACCTCCGTTGAAATGACTCAGAAAAAGGCATTCCCTGTGCGGGAAAAGACATCGCTTGACATCACAAAAAAGCTTCACCGGATTTTGCAAAAGCGCCTGGTTCAGTACGCTGACCAGGATTAAAGAAAGCTAAACCAACTAGTGCATTACGTTCTGTATTTCCCCTTTAATAAATCTTCTGCCGACCAGAAACCGAAGACAATTAGTAAACCGTGTACAAATTAACCCTGGTCCCATTTCCCGGAACCCCTGAAAACCCGGGTGGTGTGGTCTACACGGAAGAACGAAACGTTTTCGTTCTTAGCCACTAAAGGCAACCTGTTCTTTTACCCCAACGAACAGGTTGACCTTGGTGCTCTGACCCGGCTGAATTCTGAAAAGGAAACAACAAAGAAGATTAATTCTTATTCTACAGGACCCGAAAGCAGCTGTCATTATGACGGCTGTTTTTTTTTGTAGCTATTAAATGGCCTAGGTAATTATTGACAAACATGCTGATGACAACAATTATTTTGCTAAATAAGTTGACAATAAAAATTTTGTCATTACATTTGACAATAAATATTTTGTCAAATGGAAAACAGTTTAGGTAATCCGGCCAGAGGAGAAGCTTTTTATGACCGTGAAAAGGAAATCGATAAAATTTATCGTGTATTGCGAAGTGGCGCAAGCATATATTTGTCTGCGCCAAGGCGAGTAGGGAAAACCTCCATTCTCAAATTTCTTGAAGAAAAGCCAAGAGAAGGCTATTGTTTTATTTACATCATTACGGAATCCGTTGACGAAAAAAACGAGTTTTTTAAAACTGTTTTTGAGGAGGTGATAAAAAGTGATGCGATCAAAGATTTTGCTAAAATTTCGACTGCGGTTAAAGAGTTTATGTCTAGCCTGGCTAACAGGGTAAAAAGTATCAGCGATGTTGAATTAAGGGAAGGAGAGGAAACAGATTACTATGAGTTATTAGTTGATCTCTTTTCAAAAATGACGGATGAGCATGGACGAGTTGTATTGATGATTGACGAATTCCCTCAAACTATCCAGAATATATTAGAAAGAAATGAAAAAGGAAAAGAAAATGCAGAAGCTCTTCTTCAGAAAAATCGTGAGCTGCGGGTGCACAAAAATGTACAAGACAAAATAAGTTTTATTTGTACAGGGTCGGTTGCCCTTTTTCCAATGGTTGAAAAGGTTACTTCTCTCAACGCAATAAATGATTTGCGCACAGTAGAGGTCGCGCCTTTAGAACCTGATGATGCGAAAGAATTTCTAAGTCTCTTACTGAAAAATGAGAACATTTCAATAGAACCCAAAGAGCTGGATTATGTGATAGAAAAAATCAGGTGGCTTATTCCCTTTCATTTGCAATTGATCCAGCAAGAAATTGTTGATGTGCGCGAATCTTCCGGAAAGGAAATTGATAGAATGGCAATCGACAAAGCCTTCGATCAGGTTGTATATAGCAGGAAACGACCGCAATTCCAACCTTACTTTTCACGGCTGAAAAAAATATTCAAACGGGAAGAGTATGAATTCGTAATGAAAGTGTTGGAATACGTAGCGAAGAACGATTTTATAGAAAATAATATTCTTAATGATTTGACTGTTAAATACAATATTTCTGAATTGAAATCCATCATGAATATTCTCGAAGGAGATGGTTATTTATTCTTTACAGAAAAACAATACAGGTATACATCGCCCATTCTTCAGCTCTGGTGCAAAAAACATATTTGTGAATGATGATCGACAGTAAAATTTATAATCCTGCAAGTCAACCTAAAGAGTGGTTGATTGAGCATTTCGTTGTACGGACCAAAATCTTCGAAAAACTTTTTAAGGATATTAAGAACGGGAAAATGAAATATCCCGAACAAAATTATTTAATTCAGGGTCAACGGGGCATGGGAAAAACCACCTTGTTGTTGCGATTGAAATATGAAATAGAAAATGATGCTGAATTAAATAGTTGGCTGGTTCCGGTATTTTTCAACGAAGAATCCTATGATTTGACAACGCTTTCCAATTTGTGGGAAAAATTGTTGAAGTACCTGGATAATTTATGGAATACGAATGGAACATATTATTCGAAGACAGATGAATTTGTAGGTAAGCCTGATTATGAAAAAAAATGTTTTGATCTTTTAATCGGAATATTAAAAGAACACAAGAAGAAGCTGATCATTTTCTTCGACAATTTTGGTCAATTGTTTCTGGATAATCTTGCTGATAAGGAACAGCATCGACTGCGGGAAATATTGATGAACAACGCTGATATAAGAATTATTGGCGCTTCGCACGTAGTGATGGATGATTTGTATGATTATTCAAAACCCTTCTTCGAGTTCTTTAAAATTATTAACCTGCAGGGTCTGACTAAAGAAGAAACGGTTGAATTGATTGTTAAGTTAAATGATAAGTCAGAGGGTAAAATTGACATAGAAAGGAATAAAGCTAAAATCGAGACATTAGCAATTCTGACTGGGGGTGTTATTCGTACAATTATGCTGATTTATGAAGCTATTCTATCAGATCAGGATGGAACTGCTTTGCGCGATTTGGAGATGATACTTGACAGAATTACTCCACTTTATAAGCATCGTATAGAGGATCTTCCTGTACAGCAACGAAAGATTGTGGATGTTATAGCTAAAAAGTGGGATGCTGTAAGCGCTAAAGAAATTGCAGGCGCAATCAGGGAAAATGGTCAGACACTTTCTACAAAACTTATCTCTGCACAACTTCAGCAACTTGAAAGGAATAATATCATTGAGAAAAAAGCGACTGACACAAAGAATAATTTGTATCAATTACAGGAGCGGTTCTTTAATATTTGGTATTTAATGCGGAGCGGTGATCGTTATGATAAGTGTCGGGTGAAATGGCTTACGAAATTTTTGGAATTATTTTACGATGATAGCTTCGATAACTTTCTGAAGCAGCACATAAAACATCTACGTTCCGGTAATTATCATCCCGGTTCGGCGCTTATGATATCGGAAGCACTTGCCAACTCAGATAAATTAGATGTTGTAAGCAAAAATATTTTACTAAGAGAAACGTCCTCTCTACTAAGTCCTGAGCAAAAAAGGCAACTACCAGATTTAACAAATCAAATAATTGAAAAGTCTAGGCAGCTAGTTGATGAAGAAAGATATGATGAGTCGATACAAATGCTCAATTCCATTGACACTAAAAGCAATCAAGTCAAATTATTTTTAGGCGCCAACTACATTTTAAAAGGGGATACTGATTCGATTCGTGAGGTTATAAAAAGCATAAATCCAAATAATAACTCTGAGAAATATGGTTTAGGTATTTTGCATTTTGAAATTAATGACTTTCAAAAATCTCTTCAATTGATCCAAGAATACGATGGTCATAACATTGCTGAAGCTAATTATTTTATTGGATGTTGCCTGGTGGGACTTGATAGAATTAAAGAGGGGATAGAATATTTGGAAAAATCGGTAGCGGAAGGTTTTTTGAAATCTTATGTTCCATTAGTAAAATTGCTGGTCAAAATTCAAAAAAATGATTTACCTGAAAGGTATTGTATAGAAGCAATTGAAAGGGGAGTATCTTCAATGAAAGTAACTCTTCTTGAATTATACCTGTTTCCACCAAAGCTCGATGTAAATGGAGAAAAATCGATTATGTTTCTTAATGAAGAACTTAAAAAAACTCCGCACGACCCGGTTTTTAATTATTTCATAGGCCTTACACATTATTTTAATGCGAATTTTGATAGGGCGCGTGAGTTTTTCTTGAAAGCGTATGAGATATTTCAACAGGATAAATTTGCTTATTTTCCATACAACCATATGAACTTCCTGTTGTTATTAAATGTATCAGTTGAGTATAAAAAGGATAAAAAATTTGCAAGAAATATTTTAGCTGATTTTAACGGGAATAAATTTGGTTTCATTCTATTGTATTCGGCAATTGTTAAAGTATGGGATGATAAATTTTCTGAAGCTTTAGATATCCTTTCTGATTATTTAATGGAAAATCAAGATTCCACACTTGAAATGGAGACCATGCCGTTACAAGAAATATTCCTGCTTTTCATGTCAAAAAGGCAATATCACTCAGTGTTGAAATTGTTTAATGATAAAAAATATAACTTAAAAGACAAATTCAAACCCATCTATTACACCCTAATGCACTACATGAAAGATGAATTCCCAAACGAACATTTGAGAATGGGTGAAGAATTAAAACAGCCTGTGGCCGACTTAATGAAAAGAGTTGAAGAAATGGCTATTGAATACGCATAAATCGAAACTCTTTAAACCAAATGAAATTCGGTAACTTTATCCCACTAAAAAATACAAAGCACCATGCAAGACGATAACAACAATCAGCAGCTCAATATCGAATTAAACGAGGATGTAGCATCCGGTGTTTATTCCAATTTCGCAGTCATCACACATTCCGCTTCTGAGTTTGTGCTCGATTTCATCCAGGTAATGCCCGGCGTTCCGAAAGCAAGAGTAAAGTCGCGCGTGATTCTTACACCGCAACACGCAAAACGTTTAATGAAAGCGCTGAAAGAAAATGTATCACGTTTCGAAAGCGCGCACGGCGCAATCAACGATACCGAATTCGCACAAGCCTACCCAATGAATTTCGGCGGACCAAAAGGACAAGCTTAAAGGAGTTAAAAAAGTTTCGGGTTCCGTGTTCCGCGTTCGAAATTTAATCATGGAACGAATTACAAATCATCGAATAAGAAATAGTACACAAGCGCCTTTCGTAAATTCGTTTTGATTCGTAATTCGTTCCCTTTCGTAATTCGCTCCCTTTCGTATATTCGTTTTGATTCGTAATTCGTTCCCTTTAGTAATTCGTTCCCTCTTTTTTTTATTTCCCTCGTATCAGCTGAACAAATCCTGTCGCTGATTCTTTTAGATTTTCTCCGCTCAGAATGTAATAATACGTTCCGTCAACACAATCTGCGCCGCTTCCGTTTTTCTTTCCGTTCCAATCATTGAGGTAATTTCCATTCTCATAAACCAACGCACCCCAGCGATCGTAAATTTGAAGAGCAGTATTCGGATAAAATTCCAGGTTTTTGAAAACCAGCAAATCATTTGTCGCATCGCCATTCGGAGTAAATACATTCGGCGCTTCTACATTACGCGGAAGAACAATTACATCCGAACACGCAGTATCAATACAACCTGCATTGCTC
>JBKJMR010000107.1:0-3438 GCA_046596275.1 Bacteroidia bacterium
AATGTCATTGGTCAGCGCATTGTTATTGTAGGTGTACCGGGCGTACCGGAAGTGTATGAAATGCCACGTCACCAATTGGATTTTGCTATTATCAAAACATTGGGCAAAAAAGATAATATCGACGTACGTTTAAATATCACCGACCTGCTCAACCAGGAAACACTTTTGCTACAAGATGCAAACAACGACGGAAAACTAGAACGCAACGTTGATCAGCGCATGCAGTTTTACAAACGCGGAACTTATTATACTGTTGGTGTAACTGTTCGATTGTAAAAAAAATGGGACGAGGGGGACGAGGGACGGAGGGGACGATACTATGCGATTCTCTGTGAACTTTATGTTAATGGCGTGCCCTCGTCAAATGAAAACAGCAATGGAAATTAATCTTTTCCTATTGACGAGGTCAGGCTTTACGCGCTACACGGTAGCTTGCTTCAATCCTTCACGCAAAAAACAAAACAAAAAATTCATTCGTCCCGTCCCTTTCTCTCCCTCTTTTCCGTCCCCCTTTTTTTCATCCCTTTTCTTCGGTCCCCTTTTTTTTCCGTCCCCCTTTTTTTACAACCATTCTCTTTACATAGAAGTACAAAACCCTAACACAGGGGTAAACTCACTTTCATATTCACATCATGTTGAGCAGGTAGTTTTGTTCACGAAATACAACTAAACGACTCAAAAAAATGAACATGAAAAAATTTTTACTTTCCGTTGGTCTTAGCGTGTTATGCTTTGTTGGCATGAACGCACAGATCATCAAATCAGGAAACATTACAGCTAATGAGACCTGGACGAATAATAACGTTTACATTCTTAATGGATGGGTGTATGTGAAGGCAGGAGCAACTGTAACCATTCAACCGGGAACAGTTATTAAAGGAGATTTTGCAACACAAGGTGCTTTAATTATTGAACGCGATGGAAAACTTATTGCAGACGGAACAGCAGATCAGCCCATTGTTTTTACTTCGCAGAAATCTGTAGGACAGCGTTCTTACGGTGACTGGGGTGGAATTATCATTTGTGGTCGCGCTTCTGTTAACGCGCCAGCAAATGCATCTTTAGGTACAACACAAGGTGAAGCAGTTATTGAAGGCGGCGTAGGTTCTTTTTACGGCGGCGGAGTAACTCCTAACGATAATGATAGCTCAGGCGTACTTCGTTATGTACGTATTGAATATCCTGGTATCGCTTTCCAGCCAAACAGTGAGATCAATGGTCTTACCTGTGGTGGTGTTGGACGTAAAACAATTATCGAGCATGTGCAGGTTTCATATTCAGGTGATGATTCATTTGAATTTTTTGGTGGAACTGTAAATGCAAAATGGGTTGTTGCTTACCGTGGATGGGATGATGATTTCGATACAGACTTCGGATACCGCGGACAAATTCAGTTCGGGCTTTCTGTGCGTGATCCGAATGTGGCTGACGCTTCAGGATCTAATAGTTTTGAATCTGACAACGATGCAACAGGAACAGGAAACACACCGATAACACAGCCGATTTTCTCAAACATGACAATTGTAGGACCTCTTGCTTTTAATTCTACAGTGAATAATCTTTACAGAAGCGCATTACATCTTCGTCGTAATACTAAGACTTCAACTTATAATTCTGTTTTTATGGGTTATCCAAAAGGCTTATTCATTGAAAGCACATCAACACAAACAAATGCTACCAATGGCGAGTTGCAATGGAGAAACAATGTGCTTGCAGGAATCAGCACGGACACGCTTGCTGCAACATCTGCAGTAAATCCTAATAATACAAACGGTTCTTTCTTTATCGGTGATGCAAATTTGAATAATGGTTGGTTCGGAACAGCTGGTTTCAACAATATGAACTATGCTTCAATCAGCTCTCTTATGTTTAACAACGTAAGTCTTACTTCGCCGAACTTTACATTGCAGGCAGGATCACCACTTCTTACAGGTGGATCATTCACTAATCCGGCTCTTACAAATACATTCTTCACACCAACAACGTATCGTGGTGCATTTGACGGAACAAACAACTGGGCAGCATGCTGGACAGAATTCGATCCGCAAAATCAGCCTTACACAGGTGCATTGAATAATTCATTCGCGGTAACAGCAACAGCAGCAGGTGCAACCACATTCTGCCAGGGCGGTTCAGTTACTCTTGACGCAGGTTCTTACCCTGGTGCAACATACATGTGGAGCAATAACGCAACAACACAAACGATCAACGCAACAACAAGCGGAACATACAGCGTGACTGTTACAAAATCAAATGGTTGTGTTGCTTCTTCAAATTCAATTGTTGTAACCGTGCTTCCAAGCCCGACAACACCTGTTATCACTGCAAGCGGACCAACTACTTTCTGCAATGGCGGAAACGTTACGCTTACATCGAGCCAGACAACAGGAATCATGTGGTCGAACAATGCAACAACGTCATCGATCAACGTTTCTTCATCCGGTTCGTATGATGTAACTTATACAGATGGAAATGGTTGCACTGCTACATCTTTCCCGACAACAGTAACTGTAAATGCAAATCCATCTGCACCAACAATTACTGCAAACGGTCCAACAACATTCTGCACAGGCGACAGCGTTACATTATCGTCTAACCAGTCTACAGGAAATGTTTGGAGCACAAATGCTACAACACAGTCAATCACTGTAATGACTTCAGGTTCTTACGAGGTTACTTACACAGATGCAAACGGTTGTTCAGCTACTTCAAACACAACAACAGTTTCTGTAAGCAACGCGCCTGCACCTACAATCACAATTCAAGGTAACACAGCGCTTTGTCCTGGTGAAATGGTAACACTTACTTCGTCTGCCGGAAGCTCTTACCTCTGGAGCGAAGGTTCAACAACACAAAGCATCACAGTAAGCGCAGCAGGAACTTATTTTGTAACAGTTACAAATTCTGATCCATGTAACGGAACAGGACCTTCATCAAGTGTAACAGTAACCTCACTTCCTGCACCTACATCTTCGTTCACTTACAATGTGCCTGTAGTAAACCAATACCAGTTTACAAACACATCAAGCGGCGGAACAATTTACGCATGGGATTTCGGTGATGCATCACAATCATCAGCACAGAATCCTGCACACGTTTATTTCACAAGCGGAACTTACACAGTTACACTCCTGGTAACTGGTGCAAACGGTTGCTCTACAACTTCAACACAAGTGATCAACGCTAACGTAGGAGTTACTGAGCAAACACTTGTAAATGCAATGACACTTTACCCGAATCCTGCAAACGACAACATGAACATCGAGCTTACTATGAACGACAACTCTGACGTTCAGATCATGGCTTATGATTTGTCAGGACAAGTTTTGGTAAATGAAAATAAAAACCTTGCGACAGGAAAAACTACATTGACATACGATGTAACAAATTGGTCGAACGGGATTTATTTCATCCGCGTTACCTCAGGAAATACAGTAA
>JBKJMR010000445.1:0-2547 GCA_046596275.1 Bacteroidia bacterium
TTTATAAGGGCGTGCCCTGAAGGTCGGGCTATTCACTTTTACTCCTCGCAATTCTATTCCCGAATAAATTAATTGTAGGCTGCGGGGTAACCGTTACTATCCCTCACGCAAAAAAAATAATATCCGTGTAAATCCGCTCAATCCGCGTCATCCGCGTTCCATTTTAATTCAGCGCTCACATTTTTCTCACCCGCAACCCATAATACCTGTCCAGCTTCTCCAGCGAATAAGCATTCATCGTTCTGCTGCCGGTTTTTAAATCATCCAGCAACGGCACACACGTTACAACGTAGCTCGCTCCTTTTGTAAAATAATCCTTCCCGTAAACTTCCGGGCATTCAATAAAAACAAGAATGCTTTTACGCTGCAGACCATTTTCGAAATAGCTCATTTCAAATTTAAAAGCAATGATCACCTTAGCTATTCCACAATCCACAAGCTGGGGTTGCTCCACCAGTTTCATTACGGAAAAAAGCGTATCACCAAAATATTTTTCACCCGGATCTGTCACCACAATTCCAACATTCTCCTGCGCAACACTATCACTTACCGTGTCAGCAACAAACACTTCCTGTTCATTCCGAAAAACGTTTTTAATGATAATGTAGCAGTATAACGTATCCCTGATTCCCGCTTTACCCAACGAAGGCGGAATGATGAAATAACCTTTCCCTCCCTTTTTAAGCTGTTGAATCGCCTGAATAATTCCGGGAATATTTTTTTTGTCATGAAGAGAAATAATTTTCCCCTCATGTGAATTTCCTTTATCCTTTATCAGCTTATGATCAGCTGGAGAATACCGGTATACTTCTGCAAGCACATCATCTGTAAGCCGTATAGAATCACCTTTCCCATCCTTCAGAATCTTATACTGAAGTCCTGAATCAGTAGATTTAAAATTCCCATCCTTCCATTTCGGCGCCTTTTTAGCAGCCAAAGGCACGGAAAACAACAAAAGCGCAACAATTACAAGATGCTTCATCAGGCAATAAAGTTCAGTAAATAATCCCATTTTCATCATAAGCCAACTCCTAAATAGTGAAAAATCGTACTTTAGCGCACCAATTTAAACCTGCCTCCAAAAATGTCATACCTATTTACATCAGAATCCGTTTCTGAAGGTCATCCCGATAAAGTGGCTGACCAGATTTCAGACGCATTAATTGATCATTTTCTTGCTTACGATCCTAGTTCAAAAGTTGCATGCGAAACGCTTGTAACCACAGGGCAGGTTTTCCTCGCAGGTGAAGTGAAATCGAAAGCATATCTCGACGTGCAGGAAATTGCGCGTGAAGTTGTGCGCAAGATCGGCTATACAAAAGCTGAATACATGTTCGAAGCGAATTCATGCAGCGTACTTTCTGCGATCCACGAACAATCTGCTGATATCAACCAGGGTGTTGAACGCAAAAATCCGGAAGAGCAAGGTGCCGGCGACCAGGGAATGATGTTCGGTTACGCAAGCCGCGATACCGATAATTACATGCCGCTTCCGCTCGAACTTTCGCACATGCTGCTTGAAGAGCTTGCAGCAATTCGTCGCGAAGGAAAACAAATGAAATACCTCCGCCCTGATTCTAAAAGCCAGGTAACAATTGAATACAGCGATAACAATGTTCCGCAGGCAATCAACGCAATCGTTATCTCAACACAGCACGACGATTTCGGCGAAGAAAAAGCAATGCAGGCACGCATCCGCAAAGATGTGATCAGCATTCTTGTTCCGCGTGTAATGAAAAAATTACCGAAACGCATCCAGGCATTATTCAATACAAAGATCATTTACCACGTAAATCCAACAGGTAAATTCGTAATCGGCGGACCACACGGCGATACCGGATTGACCGGAAGAAAAATTATCGTGGATACTTACGGTGGAAAAGGCGCACACGGTGGTGGTGCATTCTCAGGAAAAGATCCTTCCAAAGTTGACCGTTCAGCTGCTTATGCTGCACGTCACATCGCAAAACATCTTGTTGCTTCAGGCATTTGTTCAGAAGCATTGGTGCAGGTTGCTTACGCAATTGGTGTTGCTGAGCCGGTTGGTTTGTATGTAAACACATACGGCACATCTAAGCTTGATATCTCTGATGGAGAGCTCGCGAAAAAGATCGGTGCAATGCCTGAGTTTGATATGCGTCCTTATTTTATCGAAAAACGTTTCAAGCTGCGCACTCCTATCTACAGCGAAACCGCTTCTTATGGTCACATGGGCCGCAAAACAAAAGTGGTAGAGAAGATCTTCAACAAAGGAAAAAAGAACGAGAAAAAAGTGAAAGTAAAACTATTCCCGTGGGAAGAGCTTAATGCAGTAAAAGTGCTTCAGAAAGCATTTGGTCTGTAATAAATTTCCAAACCAACTTAATGAAAGCAGCGTCTTAACCGGCGCTGTTTTTTTTTGCTCTTCGCTGCTTTTGTTTTGATTAATTTTATCATTGTTGTCCGAGATAAATTAAATAAGATTCAGCATACATTTAATGAAAGTGCCGGCCTTAGCGGGTTTGCCGTTAAGAATTCAGCATAAAAAATCTGCGTAGGGCTGTGCGG
>JBKJMR010000488.1:0-2679 GCA_046596275.1 Bacteroidia bacterium
TCTCCATGCTTCAGCTTGGAGATAAGAGAGTGCTTGACTTCAGTTTACTACTTCAGAACGGTCTTCCCCTTTGTCACCTACTGACAAAGGGGCGGCATCACACAAAAATGCTTCATACTCATCAGAAAAACCAGGGATGCGATGGTGCTCTTCCTGATTTTCAATGTACTTTCTTACCCTGTTTAAAGAAAACCGATCAACGGAAGCAGCGTAATACTTATGACACCACTGAAATTTTTTCTCTGTCAGTTTATTTTTGTTGATCCAAAAAGAAGATTCCCCTTTTATTAATTGCATTACATCAGCAATCGTCATTGTATTTGGCAATGAAATCAGCGCATGTAAATGATCAGTATGACCATTAATTCTACTGATGAAAATTTCTTTTGACTTCGCATTTTCAATTATATGAGGAATTACTTCAGCTTTTATTTCTTTTGTAAGAAATGGGTAACGACATTTTGTTCCCCAAACTGCATGCGCCCAAATGTTGACGTACGACATTGCTTTTGTTTTTAGTGAATCATTATAACGCAAAAACCCCATGCAATTGCTTGCACGAGGTTTTTCTTAGGACGATTTGATCTATTTTATTTCGCTGACTTTTATATTCTGATGCGAAGATATTTAAATTAATGAACGCAGCATTCTTTTCAATCTGCGTAAATCTGTGTAATCTGCGGCTACATATTCCTCCTATACTGCCCACCCACCTCAAACAACGCTTCCGTTATCTGTCCAAGCGAACAATACTTCACCGTCTCCATCAACTCTTCAAAAACATTTCCATTCTTTATCGCTACATCCTGCAAACGTTTTAACATCTCTGGAGATTTTGTTGCATTCGCTTTCTGTAGACTATGCACCATTTCAATTTGATATTGCTTCTCTGTTTCTGTTGCGCGGATAACTTCTTTTGGCAAAACAGTTGGTGATCCTTTTGATGATAAGAATGTATTCACTCCGATCAACGGATATTCTCCTGTATGTTTTTGGTGTTCGTAATACAACGATTCTTCCTGGATCTTTCCGCGCTGGTACATCGTTTCCATCGCACCCAATACACCACCACGCTCGCTGATGCTGTCGAATTCAGAAAGCACTGCTTCTTCTACCAAATCCGTCAGCTCTTCGATGATGAATGATCCCTGCATCGGATTTTCATTCTTCGCTAATCCTAATTCACGGTTGATGATCAGCTGAATCGCCATCGCGCGACGCACACTTTCTTCTGTTGGTGTTGTAATTGCTTCATCATATGCATTCGTGTGAAGCGAATTGCAATTATCATAGATCGCATACAAAGCTTGCAATGTTGTGCGAATATCATTGAAGTCAATTTCCTGCGCGTGTAAAGAACGGCCGGAAGTTTGAATATGATATTTCAACATTTGCGAACGCTCGTTTCCACCGTATTTATGCTTCATCGCTTTTGCCCAGATACGGCGCGCAACACGACCAAGCACAGAATATTCAGGATCCATTCCGTTCGAGAAGAAGAAAGAAAGATTCGGAGCAAAATCATCAATGTTCATTCCGCGCGACAAATAATATTCAACGAAAGTAAATCCGTTTGAAATGGTCAGCGCTAATTGTGTGATCGGGTTTGCGCCTGCTTCTGCAATGTGATAGCCGGAAATAGAAACCGAATAAAAATTGCGGACTTTTTTGTCAATGAAATATTGCTGCACATCACCCATCACACGCAATGAAAATTCCGTAGAGAAAATGCAGGTGTTTTGTGCCTGGTCTTCTTTGAGAATATCCGCTTGTACAGTTCCGCGTACTTGCGTTAACGTGTGCGTTTTTATTTTTTGATATACATCTTCAGGCAATACTTTATCGCCGCTCGTGCCGAGCAATAATAATCCAAGACCATCATTTCCCTGTGGAAGCTCACCCTGGTATTTCGGACGCGCTACCCCACTCTTCTTCCAGAAGGCAGCAATTTTATTTTCAACTTCTTTTTCCAAACCATTTTCATGAATGTACTTTTCACATTGCTGATCAATTGCAGCATTCATAAAAAACGCAGCGAGAATTGCAGCAGGCCCGTTGATCGTCATCGAAACAGAAGTGCGTGGATCTGCAAGATGAAAACCGGAATATAATTTCTTCGCATCATCCAAACAACAAATGCTCACTCCTGAGTTACCGACTTTTCCATAAATATCAGGACGGTGATCAGGATCGCGGCCGTAAAGTGTTACGGAATCGAAAGCAGTGGAAAGTCGTTTTGCAGGAAGTCCCAACGACACATAATGGAAACGTTTGTTCGTACGTTCCGGTCCGCCTTCTCCGGCAAACATTCGCGTCGGATCTTCACCTTCGCGTTTGAATGGATAAATTCCGGAAGTGTAAGGAAATTCTCCCGGTACATTTTCCTGCATCAGCCATTGCAGCAAATCGCCCCACGCAGAATAACGCGGCGTAGAAACTTTCGGAATTAATGTTTGAGAAAGCGATTTGTAATGCGTCTCAACTTTAATTTCTTTATCACGAACTTTAAAAATATAAAACTCGTCTTTGTATTGCTTCGCTTTCGCAGGCCATTCTTCAATCGCCTTTAAATTCTTCGGATCAAGATCAAGCAACAGCTTTTGATATTCTCCTTCAAGCGCTTTCACTGAATCAGCAGCAATATTCTTTGCTTTAAAAAGGTCAATTGATTTTTTTAAA
>JBKJMR010000521.1:0-4711 GCA_046596275.1 Bacteroidia bacterium
ATTCCGATGTGGAAAAAGCGTTCAGGATGTTCTTTCTGAATCGCATCCATTTTCAGCGAGCCCGTCAAGTCAGCGCAAAGCGCCACTACATTCGGATTCGATTTCCCTAATTCAGAAAGTCCCGCGCCGAATCCGGAACGCGTATCTTTTTTTTCTGTTGGCTTGTATTTTTGTTCCATAAGATTTAATTCGCGTCAAATTTCCGCAATTGTGACTTCATTTTAGGCCTGAGTTTTCAACAAAAGTGAATACTGGTTTAGATGTAAGCATTTTGAGAGTTTGAAATTTAACGTCAATTATTTTTTGGTTAGTCTTTTGACTTCTTTATCAAAATCGCTTTCAAATTTTTGATCCTGTATAACCCTGAATTTTTCAAATTCCTGTTCCGCCTTTAGCCTGGCTTGCTCTGCCGATATCTTTCCTTTGTCAGTTAAAATCGGGTAATTGGATAGTTCAAGAAAATTATTTAAAAATTGAACCCAATCTTTCATTTTCATCACGATACCTCTTTCTGCCCTGTTTTCAGCAAGATCTAAGTAGGCCGATACGATGCGGTTTAATTCTTTAATATGTATTTCGGAAAGGTAATTTTTAGCAATAGTTACATCTGACTTTTGAATTTTTCCTTGAGGTGCATTTTTCCACGTTTGCAGACCTAAATAAAGTTTGGTGGCATCAACATTTGCATATATAATTTCGGATGCTGTTTTACCGGTAATTGCCCATTCTAATTTATTTTGTAAGTCAGCAAAAAAATCTTTTGTAGTAGGTGCGTTTTTCTTTTAGTCAATAGCCAATGCGTAGATGTCAGTGATTTTTTGATAAAATTGTCTTTCACTGGACCTAATTTCCCTTATTCGTTCCAGTAATTCGTCAAAGTAGTTTTTGCCGAATAAAGTTCCTCCATTTTTAAGACGTTCATCATCCATGGCAAAACCTTTAATAATATATTCTTTAAGGGTTTTGGTTGCCCAGATTCGGAATTGGGTAGCTTGTACGGAATTTACTCTATAACCCACAGAAATAATAGCATCGAGGTTATAAAATTTTGTCTTATACTTTTTGCCATCAGCGGCAGTTATTTCCAAAATGGAAATAACTGCACTTTCCTCCAATTCCTGTTCTTCAAAAATATTGGATAAGTGCTTACTGATTGCAGGAACATTTACAGCAAAAACCTCACTCATAGCCTTTTGAGTAAGCCAAACAGTTTCATTGCCCAGTATTACTTCAACAGTAATTTTTGTGTTTTGATTATGGTACAATAAAAAACTGGCTGTTTTTAATGGCAATTGTTCCATATTTAATCGTTGAAAAATTGGTTTAACGTACTGTTCAATTTTGTGATGGCTTCAACCATTACCTTTCAAAATAGTATATGTAGCAATATTTGCTTGAAACTATTTATAACCAATAAAAACTTACCGTGCTAAAACTTTAGTAGAAAGGGAATATAAGTCACCAGATTTGGAAGCAGCAATTTAGCATTAAACTGCTTTTCAATTAGCAAAAGCACGTAACCAAATAAAAATTAACCTCAAAAAAATAAATCCAAAGTCAAAAGCCCAATCCCCAAATTTTACAAACCAGAACCCGAACTCAAAACTCCGAACTCAATACAACTTCACAGTCACTTGTCCACCCGGCTCCACCTTAAACTTTCGTTCAACCGAATAAATGGTTTCATGCGCGGATTTGGAACGATAAACGATCGTGTAATTTCCGGGTTGCAAAACTATATTTTCATTCAGCTGGCTCGGATTTAAATTGGCAACCCATGTCAGCTTATTATTTTCATTCAATAAAATTTGTCCTGTTCCTTCTGATGGTTTGAAAATGCTAACGACTCCTGCCTGCGGAATTTGAATCAATGTGGTTTTACTCTGACCGATATCAACATTGTTCATGTAAATTCTCGGAAGCGTTAAAATTTCAATATCGTATTTTCCGCAAATGTATTTTTCTAATCTTCCGAAATCCTGCACGTTGATGGTTTGCATTGTTCCTGCTTTACGCACAATACATTGTAGTCGCTGATAATTATTTATTCCCGCAACCTGCAGATTTAAAAATCCCTGCGGCGCATCGACGGCGATAATATTATGTTTCCCCGGTGTGATCGTGATATTTTCTTTTACAACCTGAGGGATCGTATGCACAACCAATTTGTAAGTAGAAAGCGGATCAAGCACAATTGTATCGGGAATGCCACGGTTATTCATCGTGTGCATATAATTGTAACGGATCACACCTGTTTGCTGATCGTAAAATGTCATTGATACATCCGTCTCGGTTGGTTTTCCGCCGGCGTCAAGCAAATTCACTTGTGCTGTAGTGCTGTTCATCGCTTGCGAAACGACGATATTCAGAATGTTATTAAACGTTGCTTCTTCCGCAACATTATAAACTTTACCAATACAATTCAGAGACGTATAATCAACAGTTCCGATACCGATTACGAATGGCTTCAACACAATTCCTTTTGATTGAAGCGCAAGAGAAACGGCACACGGATCGCCACCGCATTCTTCAATTCCATCGGTGATCATGATAATAATATTGCGCGTGGTCTTCCCGTCATTGGGGAAATCGTTGCCGCATTTTTCCAGGGAATAAGCAATAGGAGTGGTACCTGTCGGAACTATTTGCTCGATCCTTGCAATCATTGCGGGCACAGCAACAGACGGTCGCCCGATCGGAACTTCGAGCTTTGAATCTTCGCAATTTCTGGTCGGCTGCAAACGGTATTGATGTCCGAAACAACGCAAGCCAACTTCAAGGTTCTGCACATTTTTCAGGCTGTCGAGAAAAGTGGTGAATAATCTTTTCGCGATATCCATTTTCATCCCCGATTGCCACGTTCCGTACATGCTGAAGGAAGCGTCAAAAACAAAAAGGATCCTGGTAAGAGGAGGCGTATATTTTGTTTGCTGCGATTTTAATCCACCGGCGGCAAACAGGAATAACACAAGAAGAAAAACGCTGATCCGGGAGAAAAGTCTTCGTTGTTTCATAGGGCTAATAGTCACCGATAGTTCCGGTATTGACGAGCTGTTCCAAAGCCTGTGCCAGTTGCGCATCATTCGGTGCAACGCCATGCCATTTGTGCGATCCCATCATGAAATCAACACCTGCTCCCATTTCCGTTTTCATCAGTATAACGACCGGCTTGCCCTTGCCAGTATGTGATTTTGCTGTTTTTAAGCCATCCATCACTTGCTGCATATTGTTTCCATCAGCAATTTTCAAAACGTCCCAGCCGAAAGCAGTGAATTTTGCCTCCAGATTTCCAAGTGGCAAAACATTATCCGTAGAACCATCAATCTGCTGACCATTAAGATCTATGGTGCTGATAATATTGTCAACTTTATTTCCGGCAGCATACATTGCCGCTTCCCAGATTTGGCCTTCGTTTAACTCTCCATCGCCATGAAGCGTGTAAACCAGCGAGTTATCTTTATTCAGCTTCTTGGCCAAAGCCGCTCCGATTCCCACCGACATTCCCTGTCCGAGCGAACCCGAAGCAATACGAACGCCCGGCAAACCTTCATGTGTAGTAGGATGGCCCTGCAAACGTGAATTGAGCTTGCGGAAAGTAGCTAACTCATTGACAGGGAAATATCCTGAACGGGCAAGAACGCTGTAAAATACCGGTGAAATATGTCCGTTTGAAAGGAAAAATAAGTCTTCGCCATTACCGTCCATGTTAAAATTGGCCGGATCATGTTTCATCACGTCAAAATAAAGCGCGACAAAAAACTCCACACAGCCCAACGAACCGCCGGGATGGCCTGAATTCACTGCATGCACCATTCGTACAATATCACGACGCGTCTGGGCGCAATGGCATTCAAGCTCTTTCAGTTCCATGGGAAAAATAGTCAGTAGTCAGTGTCAGTAGTCGGTAATCAGTAGTCGGTTTCCAGTTTAAAATAGCCCTGAATACTGACTACTGACAACTGACTACTGGTTTCGGCGCAAAAGTAATTCCTTTCTTCCCCTCATTTCCTTCTGTTAATAACATTCGCATCTTGTTGAAAACTGTGGCCTTATGCGTTAAAAAGACTTTCTCATTCCCAATTTTGAAAATGGTATTTTTGCGGCCCTGCGAAGAATTTGTTTTATTCGCCCTTTATTTAAACATCCATCCACCCGGAAAAAAGCCCGTGGATATAACCAAATCTGATTTATGGCCTTAAAGTGCGGTATTGTCGGTCTGCCGAATGTGGGAAAATCAACGCTGTTCAACTGCCTTTCCAATGCGAAAGCCCAGGCGGCGAACTTTCCTTTTTGCACAATTGAGCCGAATGTGGGCGTAATCACGGTTCCGGATGAACGGATGAATAAGCTTGCAGAGCTTGTTGTGCCTGAGCGCGTTGTCCCGACAACCATTGAAATCGTCGACATTGCCGGACTTGTGAAAGGTGCGAGCAAAGGTGAAGGCCTTGGAAATAAGTTCCTTGGCAATATCCGTGAATGCGATGCAATCCTGCACGTTGTCCGCTGCTTCGACGATCCGAACGTGGTTCACGTGGATGGTTCTGTCAACCCGGTGCGCGATAAAGAGATCATCGACATGGAATTGCAATTCAAAGATTTAGAAGCTGTTGAGCTGCGTTTGAAAAAGCTGGAGAAGCAAGCTAAATCCGGAACAGATAAGGATGCGAAAAAAACGTACGATATTTTAGGATTGGTCAAGGATGCTTTGTTG
>JBKJMR010000617.1:0-3208 GCA_046596275.1 Bacteroidia bacterium
CTAATTCCCGATTTGAATATTTTCCGCGCAGCAGTAAATTTTAAAGTATCAGGAGAAAGTGCAAGATGATACATTTCATCTTTGATCGCATCTTTTTTTAAGAAAGCCTGGTCTTCATCTTTTGGAGGACCAAGCACATAAAATTTAATTCCTTCAGCTCCTTTTACATTGGTAATTACTTCACCCGGATTTTTATACTCGGGCTTTTTTCTCGACTTAATATATTTCATTGCATCGGAAATAGTTTTGCCTGCATTTTTTGTCACGCCTTTGTGATCAGCCATGCCCATTTCAAAAGCAATCGATTCCAGTGTTTGCTCTAAATTCTTTTTTGAATTTTCAAGACGTTGTTTCGCACCTTTTACATTCCTGTTTCCCGATGCTTTCTGAATACGCCTCAGCGAATTTTCAGCGCTTAGCTTCAGCTCCTTCAGCTTTTTTGTATAATGCTCTTTCAGAATTCCTGCGATCGGATCATTCGTATTTTCTACCCATGACATCCAGATGTGCTCAAATTTTATTTTGTCGAATATTGTTCTTGCCTGGTTGAAACCCGATACGTGATCTTTATGTTCATGCGTGATCACTAACAAATCAACTTTACCATTGCAGGTTGTTTTGATGTCTTCCACACATTTCGAAATTTCACTTGCCTGTGCAGCCCATCCTCCGCAGTCAATGAGCATGCTGAACGTTGTGACGTTTTTTTTCTGGAAGAGCAGGAGAAGGCAGTCACCGACAGAACCGGTGTTATACATTCTGAATTTTATCGCATCCACGTTGCTCATAATGTATTGTTTTTAGATTGATGAATGTGTGCAAACGGCTCAGTTGTTTCCTGGTTCAATGGAGCGAATCCGATCTTGCTTCTTAAGCTGCCGTACATGCATTTGTATTGCATCTGTAAACGTTCTTCATTCAGCTTAAGCACGCGGCCTTTTCCGCCTCTTGTTTTTTTCAAATCGAAAATCGGTTTCGAAATAACATGCATCAGCTGCAACGTATTCAGGTTAAAGATCAACGTGCAGCCGCCACGTAAAGTCATGTTGTGACGGTCATCAGGCTTAGGCTCGCCTTTTAGTATCGGGTGAAACGTAATTGTATTGTCGTCCCTGTCTTTTCGCACAGTAACAAAAGCTTTCTGTGTAACAATCATTACGATCTGGTTCTGCACTGTACCATCAGGACTGATCTTATTGTGAATACGTAATGAATGTATTTCAATCGAAGGGCCTTTGCCGAATGTTTTTGACGTCAGCACACCAAGTCGGTTATATTGGGCAGAAAAAACAAGGCCGGTAAGATTTTCAAGAGCGACTGCATTTGCAGCAACACCGTTCTTAAAAACAAAAGCATGAAAGCGTTTTGATCCGCGGATGAATGCTTCCGTCTCTTCAAATATTTTTCTTCGATCAGTGAGGTAAGCAAGTTTTTCTTTGAACTCGCGCAAAAAATCAACGATCGCATTGCTGAAAGCGAGCTTTGCATTTTCGTCATCCACTTTATTATACAGCAAGGTTTCTACAGAAAGATTAGAAACGCCTTGCGGAAAAATTCCTCTTTTGCGAAATGCATTAATAAAAGCGACACGATAATTGCACGGATCATTTTTTACCAGCTCCGCATCAGCAGTGATCAGCGCGCGCAGGTAATCGCCGTAAGTCAGATCGACCGGCGGACAATAATCAAGTCCGCGGATGCACATATTTAAAACATGACTTGCGGTTTTCGCAGCTTCATCTGCAAGGCGGTTTACAAGATCAGGATGAATTTCGCCAGGGGGAAGAATGCCGGTGCCACCGCTTGCAAGACGAATTAAATCGGCAGTGCGGACCTTATATAATGCTATGAATGCATCGAAGACAGCAGAAACCAGCAATGCGCCGCGTTCATGACATTCAATAAATCCGCTGTAATCATTCGGAGTCGGCACTTGTTTTTGCCATACACCATGTTCATCGTGGAAACCAATTGCATCACGCAGCGCGCTGTATTCACCTGTTGATTTTCCGAATTCCACAGCTAATTTCGAAAGCAGGTTTTCCGCATCAAGATTGCCATTCACTTTCCTGATTTGATTTTTTATAATTTCCGGATAAGTGAAATGCTGAAACAGCGCAACGATATCTGAAAATCCTTCGTGGAATCCCGCTATGTCCGGGTTGGTAGTTTCCATGTAACGGCTGTACATTCCATCCAATAATGCATGTGCAGTTTCATGGGCGATGATATCATGCGAAAGACACGAGTAAGAAATTCCACCCGGAAGAAAAACTCCTGCGTGAACAGGCGCAGAATTATAATAGCCGAAAATGAGCAGCTTTCTTTCAGGACTGTAATACGCATTTTGATCGCGCATACCATGCGGAAAAACCAGGAGCTTATCGACATACTTATATCTGATTTTTGTTTTCCCTTTCTCCGTTATAATTTCTTCCATGGGGCTCCATGAAATTTTTCTGCCTAAAGCCTTTTCAAAATTTTTAATCGTGTTCATGATCACAGCATAAACCATTTGCTGGTGAAATTGCGGATCTGCTTCACTCGGGGAAAGACCATCCGTTGCAAGAATATCCGGATCATTTAAATTAACAGGGATGTATGTTTCATCACTCGATGGATCTCGATCAATCACTTTTATGTATTCACCCTCCGGACCTTTTTTTAAATTTTTCTCCCATGGTATTTTATATACTACTTCATTAATTTCAGCTGTATCCAAATCAAGTGAAGTGATCGGATCAAAAGCATAGCCACGGAGCCGGCGATACGGCGGTTGTGCATTTTCAAGTTTAGCCATCTGTATGAATTAAAGGAGCAGAAGAAGGAAATCGCTGACGTATGAAATTTTAAATTAAACGATTTAGCAGCAAGATATATTATTTATGAATAAACACTATTAATTTATGTATAGATAGTTAAATATTCGTGTATTGCATGAAAATTTATGGATTGAAGTTGGTCACTAAAGGAAAATAAGTGTTTAGTTGAAATTAAACAGGAGATTTAAATAGCATTCCTGGAAACAAACAAGAAAAAAATAGACTGGTCGATGGACTTTTAATTAGCTGATAATTTCATTGGTAAATATGCGTTTGGTGAAGACACAAAAATAGTTTGTGTAACTAATGTTTTATCCGTTCTGAAATTTATGAGAACTCATGTTATAAATAAAACCTTGAGTGCATGAATTTCATAGGGAGACTTC
>JBKJMR010000713.1:0-4497 GCA_046596275.1 Bacteroidia bacterium
CAATGGTGTGGCCGCGTTTAAGTGCGATGGCTTCGATGGTTTTACCCATTTTACCGTATCCTAATAATGCAATTTTCATGGTGGTAAAGTTAATGCCTAAAGGAGAATGAACAATGAGCAAATTAATAATTGCCGGCCCGGGACAAGGCCTAAGGAAGGACACTGCACTCAGAAGAATAGTTGCTACAGGTTTCGGAAAAACCGCTTTGAATAAGGCTTGAAAAAAATTGCGTGAAAAATTTCAGAACTTGACCTGAGTAAAATGGTCTTATTTATTCTTCCTGGTAAATAACACCAACACATAAATAAAACCAGCCAATGGAGTTAACACGAGGCTCAGAATAAACCAAATCCAGAAATTTCTTCTCCGGTTTTCACTGCTACTTAATACAGCAACTAGCACAGCAAAAATAAATGCAAGTCCGATATACAGAATAAGATCGCGGAAATTAAAAACAAAAAGGCTTCCTGCAAATGTGGTTGTACAACCGGAAAGCAGGATGATCAGAAATAATAAAAAGAAAATGCCAGGCTGCTTTTTCATTGCTATTACATTCTGTATTTCATTTCGGCCACCAGGTCTTGAAACGCTTTATTCTTTTTTATTTCAGGATCCCAGCACAATCCCATTTCAATAAGATTAATGGTGTCTGTGACAGTTGCGCCTTGTTTACCTTCCTGATTTGCGAGAATAAAAGCGGTATCCGAAATTGCAAGTGCATTTTCAATATCGTGGCTTACAATTATGAGCGTGCTCATTTCATCCAACGTTGAAACGGTCACAAGCAATTCAAGCACCACATCTTTGATCACGGGATCCAAACCTGAAAATGGCTCGTCCAATAAAATAAATTTGTTGCCGGTCAGGATCTGCTGAATAATGCTCACGCGCTGACGTTGACCACCGGAAAGCTGCATTGGATATTTTTTCAGGTGATCTGTTAAGCCGAAACGATGCGCATAATCTTTAATGATTTCGGCTTTCTGCACTTCAGAAGCTTTGTTCACAGCACCGCGAAGACCAAGCTTTAAATTCTCAATGATTGTACGGTGATTAAACAAAATATAATTTTGCGGCACTACTCCTACTTCACCGGCTACAACAGGATGTAAATCTTCTGTAATGCGCACAGATCCGGTATGCGGCTTAAGCAACCCGGCGAGGATCTTAAACAATTGCGTTTTTCCTATCCCGCTACGACCAATCAATGAAACAACCTGCCCTTGTTTTAGATCAGGACGAGTGATGTTATGCACCTGGAAATTTACATCACGCAATATCGGCCTGTCGTATGTAATTCCGACATTTTCCACATTCAGAATTACCGCTTCTTTTTTATGAATCATTTCCTGAGCTGTAGTTTTGTGTATGGGAAAAACCAAGTGCGCAACTTCGCAAGTAAAAAGTCGAAACAAATACCCAGCGAAAAAATGATAACGAGAATTCCGAAAACGGTTCCGAGATCAATATACTTGCTTGATTTGATCAGCATCGTTCCAAGTCCGCCTTCCGACATGCTCAGACCTTCTACCATCGTGATCATCATCCATGCAATGGCAAAATTCTGACGCATTACTTCAATCACCTGGTCAAGTCTGCCGACAATAACTACTTCATAAAGTGTTTGCCAGCTATTCATGCGCAGCGTGCGGCACAACTCATATTCCTGTTCATTAATTGCATCTATGATTGACAATAGCGATGTTACAAAAAACGGCACAATTCCGAACACCAATAAGCTCAGCTTTAAATCATGTCCGTTTGACGTAAGAAGTGTAAACAGGAAAATCAAGCCTGTTAGCGTCAGGTAGCGGCATTTGATAATGAATTTGGCTATGGGGTAGAAAATCGGAATCAGCGAGAGGTAACAAATAACCAACGCGATAAGAATGGAAATTCCCATTCCTTTAAAAGTGAGCATAAGACTTGAAATCAGATTTTCGGAAAATCCGGTTGTGCTCACAATTTTCAAAACTGATGTAACCACTTTTCCCGGAGTAGGAATTAATCCGCCCCCCGCTAAAAGCTGCCACACCAGCAATGCCATTCCACAATCAATTATAATGAGCAACGTATAGGTACGATTACTCAAATGTGAAAACGGAATAAACAGTTTCTTTAAAAAATTCATTTCGGATTATTGTCCAAGTACGATCTGCACACGACGGTTTTGCGCTTTACCGGCTGCTGTTTTGTTCTCTGCAACTGGTTGTGTTTGTCCAAAACCTTTCGACTCGATACGTTTCGTTGGCAAACCTTTGCTGATAAGATAACTCTTCACAGCCTCCGCCCTTGCTTCAGATAAGGTCTGGTTTGCATCAGGACTTCCGGTATTGTCGGTATGTCCGTATACGCCTACATTTAATCCTTCGGCAACAATTGCGCTCGACATTATTTCGTCCAGCTGCGAATAGGATTCAGGCAAAATTGTTGCGCTGCCGCTTTCAAATAGAATCTGGTAAGATTTAGAAGAAACGGTGCTTGAAATTTTTTCTGAATAGGTGGTTTTGATTGCCTGGCCGGCCATTAATTCGGGGTGATTGACAATAACCGACTGCATAAATGATTTGTCTACCACTTTTGAATATTCAGGATAGGTCGGCATTAATTCAGGATACATTTTCGACAGGATATCTCCAAAGGTCTTGTAAACAATTTTGTAGCGGTCAACGCCATCCTTGCCAAGGCCGAACATATTTGCAGCATCCTGCAGATTGAAAGCCATTGATCCGCCAAGACTTACATCATTTCCGAGAATGTCTTTTTCAACCGTTCCGTTGTAATATTTAAGCCAATAATCACCGGTTTGCTCTGCATAAACTTTTGCAGAAACATCGGCAGCGAATTTTTTTGCTTCGTTATATGAACGCACCTGGTCGCCTGCGGTTGCAAGACCGATGATCAGGTTTTCAATATCTGTACGGTGATCGTATGCGAATTTTTTAATCGTGATGGTGATGTTCGGCATTTGTGTAGAGTATTCTTTGGTAGAAGCAATACTTACCAATCCGCCTTTTTGTTTTGCAATGTTCACATCACCGGGTGTCCATGTCGCAACAGCGTCAACACCAACAGTGATTTCCTCTGCAGTTTTTTTACCGTCTTTAATGACTTTACGTGTTTCTTTATAATCCGTGATGTATTTATTACATGCATCGAGGAAGTCGTTTGCAGCAATTAAATTGATCGCATCTTTATCGTAAGTTGTTTCATCCGGATTAACTTTCAGGTTATTGTCACCGGCCCATTTCAACAAAATATTCATATCACCATCACGCATGTAGCACGAGCATGTTTTGCCTAATGCAGCGCGTGGATTTGTTTTCCATTCTGCTGGTCCCATCACTTTATCTTCACCATACGATTTTCCCATTGCATAAAAAGCAATCGGCTGGTATTCCGGTCCTAATGGCTCAAGCTCTTTCGATAATCCAGCGAAGAAAGCCGGCATTCCATCTCCCATGTAAGAAGCAAACACACCGGGTGTATTTGGATTGTCTTTATAATCCTGCGCAAACTTTACAATATCAGCGATGGATTTATTACAATCATCCTGGCGTACAATTTCAAGCTGCAGGTTTGCAGTTTCCATCAATGAGCCTTTTGTGGTGAGTGCGCCGCCGTTTGCATACATAAGTGGAAATTGTGCATTCCACGCCATAATTTCCCAACGGATTTTTGTTCCGCCATTTCCGGACAATTCAGCAGACGGCATGTTGAGCATGGATGCATTTCCTGTAAGGGAAGCTTCCGGTGCATCAGGCAATACAAGATGTCCGATTTCAGTGGACACTTTTGCTTCTGTGGGTCTTTTATCCCACCAGAATATTTTCGCACAAAAAATACCTCCGATGATCAGAACTATAATTAATACTTTACCTGATGTTTTGATTTTCATAACGGCGTTATATTGTTTAAGTAAGGGTTATTTTAAAAGATCATTATACGTTTCAATTGCCGGTGCGCTGCCCGGAACACCACCCATTACTGGCGTAGTAAGTTTGTAACCGCTTTCCGGATTTACGCTTTCCAGCAATTTCAAACCTTCTTTTTCATAAGTAGCATTGTCGAGATCAATTGACTGCATGAAATCGGCAGAATATGTAATTGCTCTTTTCATATTCGCGAGCTTTCCGGCAATATCTTCTTTGAGATATTCCATAGATTGCTCGACAAGTAATTTTTTAACCGGATCGCCTTTGAAAATTTTCAGTGCCGAGCTAAGCGCCTGGTTTCCGGAAGTAACAGATTTGTATAAATCCTTTTTCAACTCCAGCTCATTTTTTGCATCTTCAATCAGGTATGCGCTGTTTTTATAAATCTTCGATAAATAATCGCCAATGCGTACGAGATTATCATGAATTGGTGTAAGCTGAGCGATGTACTCGGTAAGGCGACCAATCTGGCGGGTTGCATTACCCAGTTCTGGCATCATGTTGCGTTCTTTTGCCACTTGTGCTTTGCTGGTCAGCTTGCCGATTTCATCGCGCTTCTCT
>JBKJMR010000186.1:0-9848 GCA_046596275.1 Bacteroidia bacterium
GACGACGTTTCAGTAATCCCTGACAGCCTCACAGGAGTTCCGGATCTTGCTTCCTCTACTAATCTAATTTCCATTTACCCCAATCCCGCAAGCGAAGAAATAAATATCATTACAACACTCAGCCAAAACGAAAACGGGATAATTGTAATTGAAAACGTGCTTGGACAAGTCGTCCGAACAGTGGTAATTGCCGACCAAAACACAGTCATTTCAGTTTCGGATTTCCCCAATGGTGCGTATATTTGCACTCGAATTGAAAATGGCCATCTTTTACAAAGGAGCAAGCTTATAATCAGTCGATAGCCACAAAGCATAACCTATGAGCACATACATCATCTATAAACTCATTCTCGTTGTTGCGGTATTCTCGATATCGTTGCTCATCGCAATGTATTCGACTTACGCAGAGCGGAAAGTTGCGGCATTTTTACAAGATCGACTCGGACCAAATCGCGCGGGCCCTTTCGGACTTTTTCAACCGCTTGCCGATGGACTGAAAATGTTCATGAAAGAAGAAATTATTCCGAATGTTTCGAATAAATTCCTTTTCATCCTCGGACCAGGGCTTGCAATGCTCACATCACTTTGCACGAGCGCAGTAATTCCATGGGGACCAGACATTACAATTAACGGTGTTAGTTATGCACTGCAGGTTGCTGATGTGGATATCGGCGTGCTTTATTTATTCGGTGTGGTTTCCATCGGCGTTTACGGAATTATGATTGGCGGATGGGCCTCGAATAATAAATATTCACTGCTCGGTGCATTGCGCGCTTCTTCACAAATGATCAGCTATGAAGTGGCGATGGGAATTTCTGTGATCACTTTAATTATGATCACCGGCTCACTCAGCACTTCTGAAATTGCCGGTCAGCAACACGGTTTTCACACAGGGGAACATTGGTATTCTTTCACCTGGAACTTTTTCAAAAACCCGCTTACCTTCCTTATTTTCTTCATCTGCGCATTAGCAGAAACCAATCGTGCTCCTTTCGATTTACCGGAATGCGAAACAGAATTAGTCGGCGGTTATCACACCGAATACAGCTCGATGAAGCTTGGTTTTTACCTTTTCGCGGAATACGTAAACATGTTTATTTCCTCGGCGGTAATGTCGCTCTTCTTCTTCGGAGGATACAATTTCCCGTGGATGGATGAAATTACAAACCCAAATGTGCTTGCTGCGGTCGGAACGGTTGTGATGTTCTCCAAAACAATATTTTTCATTTTTGTGTTCATGTGGATCCGCTGGACCATCCCGCGTTTCCGCTATGATCAGCTCATGAATTTAGGCTGGAAAATCCTGATACCTTTGTCCATCATTAACCTGATTGCAACCGGGCTTTTGATGTGGGGAACAGGAAGAATTTAAAGAAATAAAATCGCGCCATGCAATCGCTGTCGAATAGATCGAAAGTAGTTTCAAACAAGGAGATGTCATTCCTCGAAAGAATGTATCTCCCTGCAATTCTTGGAGGAATGCGCATCACCATGTCGCACTTCTTCAGAAAAAAAGCTACCATAAATTATCCTGAAGAAAAACGTCCTATTGCCGAAATCTATCGCGGTCAGCATGTGCTTAAACGTGATGAAGCCGGCGCAGAACGTTGCACTGCCTGCGGACTCTGTGCTGTTGCTTGTCCTGCTGAAGCAATTACAATGACTTCTGCCGAACGCAAAAAAGGCGAAGAACATTTATTCCGCGAAGAAAAATACGCTGCAACTTACGAGATCAATATGCTGCGTTGTATTTTCTGCGGATTGTGTGAAGAGGCTTGCCCGAAAGAAGCAATTTTCCTTACCGACAGAATTGTTCCTTCCGATTTTGAACGCAACGATTTCGTTTACGGAAAAGATAAATTAGTGGAAGGCACAGAACCATCGAAACGAATTGATGTTTCAAAACGTCAGTCGAAAGAAGTGCTCGATTTCAAACAAAATCCCGAATATGCACACAACCAGCTTTGGGATCCGAATAAATCTATTCAACCTAAAAACGCGGGTCATTAATTTTTCGCGATAGTATATGGAGATTACAAAAATAATGTTCGGCGTTTTATCGTTCGTTGCTATTCTCAGCGCAGTGCTGGTAATATTCAGCAAGAATCCCGTTTACAGTGTGCTTTACCTGATCGTAACGTTCTTCGCCATTGCGGGACATTACATTTTATTGAATGCGCAATTCCTCGCCATCGTTCACGTCATCGTTTACGCAGGAGCGATCATGGTGCTTTTCCTTTTCGTTATCATGATGCTTAATCTGAATAAAGAAACGGAAACGCATAAGCCGGCATGGGTGCAGATCATCGCTGTAATTGCTGGCGGAATTATGATGGTAACATTGGTCGGTGCATTGAAAGGTGCGGATACCATAATGGCAAAATCACACGATACCGGAATCGGACTTGTACGCAATCTTGGAAATGTGCTTTTCAACGATTTCTTAATTCCATTCGAACTTTCCTCCATCTTATTCCTGGCAGCAATGGTCGGCTCGGTAATGTTGGGTAAAAAGACAATTCATTAATTAACCCGGAACACAAAACTCAGAACACGAAAACAATGTCAGCAATACAATCTGTTCCGCTTAACTGGTACGTTACACTTTGCGCTGTGCTCTTCGGACTCGGTGTGCTTGGTGTTTTATTCCGCCGCAATGCAATCATTATTCTTATGTGCGTGGAATTAATGCTGAATGCAGTAAATCTTTTGCTCGTCGCATTCTCAGCCCATCATAGTGATCCTAATGGACAAGTATTTGTATTTTTTATCATGGCCGTTGCCGCCGCAGAAGTTGCTGTAGGTTTAGCGATTCTCATGATGATCTACAGGAATTCAAAAACCACTGACATTGATTTCCTGAACAAACTAAAACATTAAAAACATTAGCGAGTCAAAGTTCTCCGAACCAAACACTCCGAACTAAATACTAATTATGATTCAACTTGCCTGGTTAATTCCTGTTTTACCCTTGATCGGATTCCTGATCATTGCGTTCGCAGGAAAAAAACTTTCTAAAGGACTTGTGAGCATTATCGGATGCGGAAGCGTTCTCGCAGCATTCGGATTATCGCTCGGAATTTTCTTCCAGCTGCACGGCTCCACACAAACCGTAAAATTGCTCGACTGGTTCCATGTTGGAAATTTCAAAATCGATTTCTCTTTCCTCATCGATCCGCTTTCCGTTTTATTCATGCTCATCATTACCGGAATCGGTTTCCTTATTCATGTCTATTCAACGGGCTACATGAAAGAAGATGTGAAATATGATCGCTTCTTCGCTTACTTAAATCTATTCGTTTTCTTCATGCTGCTTCTTGTGATGGGAAGCAATTACATCGTGATGTTTGTCGGCTGGGAAGGCGTTGGACTCTGCTCTTACCTGCTTATCGGTTTCTGGTTCAAGAATACCGATTACAATAACGCTGCGAAAAAAGCTTTCATCGTAAACAGAATCGGCGATTTAGGATTCCTCCTTGGAATGATCCTGATCTATTACACCTGCGACAGCCTGAACTTTAATACAGTATTTTTAGATGTTCAGGAAAATCACGCAAGCAATGCGTGGCTGAATGTTATCGGCATTTTACTCTTCATCGGCGCTTGCGGAAAAAGTGCACAGATTCCGCTTTACACCTGGCTGCCTGATGCGATGGCGGGTCCGACTCCCGTATCCGCGCTCATCCACGCAGCAACCATGGTGACTGCCGGCGTGTACATGATCGCACGTTCATCTGTTATTTTCATTCACGCACCAATTGCAATGGAAACGGTTGCAATTGTGGGATTAGCAACCGCAGTTTTCGCAGCAACAATAGGTTTGTTCCAGAACGACATTAAGAAAGTGCTTGCTTATTCTACTGTCAGTCAGCTTGGATTAATGTTCCTCGGCTTGGGCGTTGGTGCATTTACCGGCGGTGTTTTCCACGTAATGACACACGCATTTTTCAAAGCACTTTTATTCCTTTGTGCAGGAAGTGTAATTCACGCGATGAGCGGCGAGCAGGATATTCGCAAAATGGGCGGATTGAAAAAAGCATTGCCACTTACACATCTCACTTTTTTGATCGGAACAATTGCGATTTCAGGTCTTCCCCCTTTCTCCGGATTTTTCTCGAAAGATGAAATTCTTGCGCATGCATATGAACACAACCAGGTCTATTGGGTCTTCGGAATCATCGCTTCGATCATGACGGCGTTTTATATGTTTCGTTTGTATTACCTCACTTTCCACGGTTCTTTCCGCGGAACACATGATCAGAAACATCACTTGCACGAATCGCCGAAGAGTATGACCATTCCATTGGTAATTCTCGCAGTGCTTGCAGCAGTTGGCGGTTTCCTCGGTATTCCGAATGCCCACCAGCACTTGCTGTACAATTTCCTTGAGCCGGCATTTAAGTATGCTTCGTACGCAAGAGATTGGTCAGATAATGGACCGCATCATTTTAATATGGGAGAATTGATGTTAATGGTTTATGCTGTTCTTGGTGCTGCTGCCGCAATTTATGTTGCATGGTACGTTTACAAGAAAAACAGCATGGTGCCGAAAACCAATGAAGCCGATCTTCCGAAATTCCAGCGCGTGGTCTACCATAAATATTACATCGATGAATTTTACAACGCCGTTATCCGCAAACCAATGGATTGGATTTCAGATGTCGGATATAAATTCATTGAGATAAGATTTATTGACGCGATCGTAAATGGAATGGGAACAATGGTAAAATGGTCCGGATCGGTTGTGCGTTATGCGCAATCGGGAAACATCGGCTTTTACATGTTTGCCATGACACTCGCCGTCATCGTAATGCTGCTCGTTCAATTATTCTGATAAAAAGTTTTTGCCTGATATATGATTACAGCTTCGTTAATTGGTCTGCCACTCGCTTTTGCACTGCTGCTTCTTTTTACAAAAGGAGACGGAGTAAAACGTATCGCACTGGCCGCATCTGTTATTGAATTCGCGCTCTGCGTATTTGCTTATTTCCTGCTGCACAAATCGCAAGTAGCCGAAGTGGCAGACGCACGACTTGCAATGAATGTGACGTGGATCAATTCGCTCGGCGTAAACTTTAATGTTGCGATGGATGGAATAAGCATGGTGCTTGTTTTACTAACCTGCTTCCTTGTTCCCTTAATTATTCTCAGCGGCTTCGGAAAAAATCATGAAAATCCTTCGCTGTTTTATGCGCTTATCATGTTTATGCAGATGGCGCTCATCGGTGTATTCGTTGCGCAGGATGGATTTTTGTTTTACGTCTTCTGGGAATTGGCGCTCATCCCGATTTATTTTATCTGCTTAATGTGGGGCGGAGAAAATCGCGGAACAATTACATTCAAGTTTTTTATCTACACACTCGGCGGAAGCTTATTCATGCTCGCTGCTTTAATTTATTTGTATCTCCACACACAAGTAGGTGAAACAAATCTTCACACCTTCAACATACAAGCGCTGATCGCTGCCGGACACAAAATGAATTTGACAGAACAATCATTGGTGTTCTGGGGCATTCTCATCGCATTCGCAGTGAAAATGCCGATCTTCCCTTTCCACACCTGGCAGCCCGATACCTATCACACTGCGCCGACACAAGGCACCATGATGCTTTCCGGTATCATGCTCAAAATGGGAACTTATGGTTTGCTCGTTTGGCTATTGCCGATGACGCCGCTCGCGCTGGAAAAGTGGGGATCAACAGTTGTGGTGCTTTCCATTATCGGAATTGTTTACGCATCATTAATGGCCATCGCGCAAAAAGATTTCAAACGAATGATCGCTTATTCTTCCATCGCACACGTCGGATTGATTGCAGCAGGAATTATGGCAATCGGTCCGCATCATGACGTTGCAGGAATTACCGGTTCTGTCGTGCAAATGTTCAGTCACGGTATTAACGTTGTCGGATTATTCCTCATCGCAGATATCCTCTTTTCACGAATGGGAACATTTGAAATGGCGAAGTTCGGCGGAATAAGAAACATTGCACCGCTATTCACTTCCTTGTTTTTAATCATCCTCATGGGATCTGTTGCGCTTCCGTTAACGAATGGATTTGTCGGCGAGTTCCTGCTCATCACCGGCGTTTTTGATTACAGCAAAGTTGCAGCAGCGTTTGCAGGATTAACAATCATTCTCGGAGCCGTTTATATGCTGCGCGGATTTCAAACCATCATGCTCGGCGAATTAAAAAGCAATACTTCCGCATTCACACCATTAACATCAAGTGAAACTGCAGTGCTCGTAATTATTTCAGCTGCCGTTATTTTCTTCGGTGTTTATCCGAAACCAATCCTCGATCTCATTCAAAATGATGTGCAACAATTGGTCAGCACGCTGAAAGTTATTCATCCTTAAAATTACAATAGTGAAAATCCGCAATTCGTATATTCGTTTGATTCGTAATTCGTATCCCCTGTGAAAGTAATTCTTCTTCTTTCCGGACTCGGTTTACTGGCGCTCCTTGCTGAGCTATTCCGGTTCAAGAAAATATTGTACCCGCTCGTCATCATTGGCTTGCTTGGCGCAATTGCAGTAGCCGCATCATATTGGAATTATGATGATGGAAATCTTACTCCCTTTTTCAACGGAATGGTTGGAGTAATAAAAGATGCGAATGGAAACCTGGTAAGCAATCACACGATTCCGAGCGCATCCGAATTAGCTCCCGATCATTTCTTCTTCCGCATGATTGAATTCGGACCTTCGTCTGTTATTCTTTCCATCATCATGTTAACGACAACATTGCTTTGGTTCATCATGGCCAAAGGTTTTTTCAGCGACAGCAACAACAGCACAGATCATTACGCAATGGTCATCATCGCATTGGTGGGAGCAATTATTCTCACTTGTTATACGAATATGACCATGCTGTTTTTAGGAATAGAAATTTTATCTATCCCGTTATACGTGCTTGCAGGAAGCCGAAAAAGTGATCCTGCTTCCAATGAATCTGCATTCAAATATTTCCTGATGGGTTCTTTCGCTTCCGGATTTTTGCTTTTCGGAATCGCACTTATTTACGGCGCAACTGCATCTTTCGATCTTGCTATAATTACCGATTACGTAAATAATAGCGCCAGACAAAACACCACATTTCTCTACTCCGGAATCCTGATGATGCTTGTTGGTTTGCTATTCAAGATCGGCGCTGCACCATTTCACTTCTGGGCACCTGATGTGTATGATGGCGCACCAACTACTGTTACAGCGTTCATGTCAACCGTTGTAAAAACTGCAGCCATTGTTGCCATCATGCGTTTATTCCTTAGCACAACCGTATTCGCAGGCGTAGAAACTTTCTGGGGACCGGTTCTCGCTATCTGCACAGGATTAACATTCGTAATTGGAAACTTTACTGCCGCAGTTCAGAATAATGTAAAACGTATGCTTGCGTATTCGAGCATTTCTCACGCAGGTTTTTTATTGCTTGCAATAGTTGCATTTAATATCCAGGGCGGATTCACAGCAAAAGCAATTATTTTCTACACCGCTGCTTATTCTGTCGCGTCCATCACTGTATTTACTGTGCTGCTGAATATCATGCAACAAACAGGAAGCGATGCAGTGGAAAGCTTCAATGGCCTTGGAAAGAAAAATCCATTGCTTGCGGTTTCAATGACAATTGCATTATTATCATTAGCAGGTATTCCTCCTACAGCAGGTTTCTTCGGAAAATATTATGTGTTCAACGCTGCATTGGAAACCGGGCATTACTGGCTCGTCATCATCGGGATTCTTGCATCGCTTGTCGGTGTGTATTATTATTTCCGCATCATCATCGCCATGTATTTCAAACCTGCTACAAATGAAATTGCCATTACCGCAACAAATTCTCACCAGGCATTGTTGTTCATCACCGCAGTTATCATTCTCGTGCTGGGCTTGATGCCCGATTTGATTTTGGAGATTGGTGTTCCGGGGCAATTGCCGGAGTAGATTCATGTATGTTTAATTCGGCCGGCCATCTTTTGCTGATTAGATAATTGATTCTGAAGGTTTTTTGGTCAACGCATATGTTTACTTCATCTTTGCGTTAGTATCCATATATGTTTACTTATGAACGAAACGGCATCCGTCAAAAAGAGAAAGCTTCCCGGACTTTCCACCTGGATTTTCATCAGTCTTGTATTAGGCGTAATTGCCGGCGCATATTCTCATTTTAAAATCTGGGAACATGTCGACTACGATTCGCTTTCTGATGTGATGCGCGATAAGATGAAAGCTTTTGTAACGACGAAAGTTGTCGGCTATAAATTACTCAGCGATATTTTCCTCAACCTTGTCAAAGTAATTGTCGCGCCATTGGTTTTTTCGTTGTTGCTTGTCGGCCTTACCAAATCGGGAAATGTTGGTTCGGTTGGACGAATGGGTGTGAAGACAATGATCTATTTTACCTGCGCAACATTGATCGCATTGGTAATGGGATTGCTCATCGTAAATATTTTCGAACCGGGAAAAGCTTTAGACGTTTCCTCAGCAACAGAAAAAATTCTTGCCGCACCAAAATTTAATATCAGCGATTTTATCCTCCACATTTTCCCGAAGAACTTTATCGACGCAATGGCGCACAATGATATTCTGCAGATCATCGTGTTTACTATTTTCTTCGCGGCAGCCGTTTCTGCAATTGGCGAAAAAGGAAAGATCATCGTCAGCTTCTTCGATTCCATTTCACATGCAATGTTGAAAGTGACAACGTATGTAATGTACTTTGCGCCGCTTGCGGTTTTCGGTGCTGTGGCCGCAGTAATTTCCGTGCATGGATTAGGAATCCTGATGGGCTACCTGAATTTGATCCTCTGCTTCTTCGGCGGACTTTTAGCTTTCCTTTTGATCGTGCTTCCGTTGATCTGCTATTCGTTCAAAATAAATTATTTCCATTTACTGAAATTGATCCGCGAACCGATGCTGATTGCGTTCGGAACATCCAGCTCAGAAGCCGCAATGCCAAAAACGATCAACGCGCTCGAAAAATTCGGTTGCCCTGATCGGGTGATTGGTTTTGTTTTGCCATTAGGATATTCTTTCAATCTCGATGGCTCGATCATGTATATGACGTTTGCAACAGTATCCATCGCGCAGGCTTACGGAATGGATTTGTCGCTCGGCGAGCAGCTGACGATGATGTTGATGTTGCTTGTAACCAGCAAAGGTTTAGCAGGAGTTCCACGCGCATCGCTTGTTGTTATTGCCGGCATGCTCACCGCGTTTCACATTCCCGCAGAAGGACTTTCACTCATCATCGCCATCGATTGGCTGCTTGATATGGGAAGGTCCGCTACGAATGTTGCGGGGAATGCAGTTGCAACGGCGATTGTGAGTAAGTGGGAAGAAAAAAGATCCCCTTCAGCTGAATAAAACTGTCGTGTTATTTATGAGTATTTGGGTAGGACTAAGCGTGCCTGTTTCGTAAATTTGATAGCTGTTGTTGCAATTTAATAAATAATCAGATGGGAATTATTAAAGAACCGAAGCATGTTAATTTTTATGTAATAGATAAGCCCTGGACAAACTCAGAAAAAAAAGATTTCAGCGCACTTATAAAAAAATTAAAATCTCAATCTGAAAAAGCGGGTAAGGCGCAGAGTTCTACATCTCCGGACTATCCAGATAATTTATCGGGATCGAACTAAGAACTATTACTTATGCTGGACTTCTTCCAAGAGCTTACCGACCCCGCTTCCATCATCAAACTGGGCGGAATTTTTCTGCTGATGTTTGTCGTCTTTGCAGAAACAGGTTTGCTCATCGGATTTTTTCTTCCCGGCGATTCGCTCATTTTTGTTTCCGGAATGTTTTGCTCCACGCAACCCGAACTGCTCGGCATAGGAATTGTTTGGGTAAT
>JBKJMR010000233.1:0-7506 GCA_046596275.1 Bacteroidia bacterium
CTTCTGCGTATGGAACTCCAATATGTACATAACCGATTTTAATAATAGAATCAGCACCCATTGAATTGGAAACAGTCAATGAAACAGAATAATTACCGGGCACATTGTAAGATACAACCGGTGTTGCAATGCCTGATGTTGATGGAATTCCTCCTGGAAAAGACCAGCTTCTGTTTGTAACTGTTCCGTTCCACGAATGATCTGTAAACGTTATGGTGCCACCCTGGCAAACCATCGTTCTGTTGGCGTTGAAATCAGCGATTGGTGCACAGGAAGGAGTCGAAAGTGTATAGGTTCCTGTTGCAATAAGATTAGTTGTGTTCCATATCAAATTGCGATCTGCAACAGGTGAGTTAAGTGTTGCATGCATAGCAAGTGTTTGATAGTAGGTGAACATCTTTTGGCAATAAGAAAACTCCATAAAATTCTGATAATTCTCCACGACCAACGTATCGCAAACTTTTGATGCATTAGGGTTTGGACAATACGTCCAGCCTTTCGTTACAGGCGTATCAGGAATTCCATCATCACCACAAGTTGTTCCGGCATCATTAATATTCCCCCATGTGTGTGAAAGGCCAAGCCAGTGACCAACTTCATGTGTAAGCGTGCGTGAAGTTGACAGGCTCCCTGTGCCGATACTTCCTACATAATTATGAAGAAGAAGAATGCCATCTATTGCTGCCCCCGCCGCACTTGCTACTGCAGATGGAAAATAAGTAAGCGCCGGCACGCCGTTGGTATTCAGCGAACGTACTACCCAAATATTCAAATAGCTTTCGCGGGGCCATCCGTTTATTCGTGAGTTATCATCTGCATTGATGGTCCTTACGGAATTAATACGGTCAATTCCATTTGTACAATTTCCATCAGGGTCAATAGTAGCTAAACGGAATTCAATATCAGCCGAGGTAGCTATAGATTGAAATTCAGGAATGATTGCTGCTGTATCTGCGTTTTGTTTCGAGTAATCACGGTTCAATATGGCCACCGCATCCAGCACCTGTGCATCCGAAATATTTTCAAAGCCATAATCATGAACGATATGAAACACAACAGGGATAATGTATGTTGCCGTAGCCCTTCTTTCCGGATGTGCAAACATTGCATTACGTTGCTGCAAAAGTTGTTCTTCGGCTTGCCGTACTTCTGCGGGATTTAATTGCTTTAAACGTTCATTCGCTTTCAAAGCACCACACGAAAGTTGTGCATTAAGCATTCCGGCCGAAGAGAAAACACTAATGAAAATTATGCTGAGCCTGGTTATTATTTTCATTCTTTTAAATTTTAAATGGGGTTATTTATTTCGGATTAAAATAAAAAATCCCCGCCCTGAATTCCAGGTAACGGGGATTTTTTTATTTAATGTAAATGCTAATGATTTACCGCAAGCTTTTTCACATGCTTTGCAGTACCATTATCAACAGTAACAAGATACATTCCTGAAGCAAGTTCAGCGGTAGAGAAATTAACGACATGATCGCCCTGTCCGTATGTTTCATCAGAGATTTCCTTTACTACACGACCATTCAAATCTGTCAATGTAATTTTCACTTGCTCAGCTTCTTTCACAGCGAATTTAATCGAGCTGCTTTCCTGCGCCGGATTCGGAAAAAGATCGAAATAAGAAACAGTGCTTGTTTCATTTATTCCAACAACATTTCCTGTGATGTTCACATCATCAAGATAAAATTGGTTTCCGTATTGTCCGCCGGTCCATTCGAATTTGAAACGTACTTGTGCTTGTGCGTACAAGGAAGAATTCAGGTTGATGGTTGTGGTTTCCCACAGAAGCGGGTTGTTTGTTTCAGGAATAAAATAGTAAGGCACTAAACCTGCGCTGAGCAACGAAACGCCTGTTTTAGAAACAAGCTGGCTCCAGGTTTGTCCGCAATTAACTGAAACCATTACGCGAAGCTTCTCTGTAATTTGTTCTGTCGACATAACCTGTGTTGCGAAAGCAGTTTTAAATGTCAATTGTATTCCTGTTAAATAACGCAGGTCATACATAGGAGAAATCAACGCATCTACATCTCCGGCGGTATTATGATAATTATCCAATACAGCAGCACCTGTTCCTGTTGCAGCAGTTGCATTGGTCTGGTGCCAGTAAATATTATCGCCATTGTTATTGCTTACAATCCAGCCACGATTCAATGCATTTGCATCTTCAAAACCTTCGAATACCGGTGCAACTACTTCACCATAAGGAACGCCAACATGGATGTAACCGACTTTGGTAATTGAATCAGATCCTGTTGCGTTGGTTACGGTCAATGAAGCTTTATAAACGCCCGCAGTGCTGTAAGTAACAATCGGCGAAGCTGAAGTATAGCTATTGGCAACACCACCGTCAAACGTCCACATTCTTGAAGCAACTGTTCCGTTCCAGGAATTATCGGTGAACGTAACGGTACCTCCCTGGCACACCATGGTTCGGTTAGCATTGAAGTCCGCATTCGGAATGCAAAGCGAAGGATTAGATGTGTATGTTCCGGTTGCAATAAGATTAGAAGTGCTCCAAAGGTGATTGCGCTCTGCAACATTTGAAGTCAATGCTGCGTGCATAGCAAGCTTTTGATAATACGTGAACATTACAGAACAATAAGAATAGTCCATGTAGTTCTGGTAATTTTCTACGATTGCAGCGTTACATACCATTGACCCAGCAGCGCTCGGACAATTTGTGAATCCTTTAGTTTGTGGTGTATCCGGAATTCCGTCATCGCCGCAATAAACACCAGGATCATTTGTATTTCCCCAGGTGTGTGCAAGATCAAGCCAGTGACCGATCTCATGTGTAAGCGCGCGTGAGTGACCAACGCTGCTGCTTCCGATGCTTCCGATATAATCGTGAAGGATAATAATTCCGTCAACAGTAAAGCCCATTCCGGTTACAGAAGAAGGATAATAGGCATAACCTGCAACGCCGGCTGCACCAATCGTATTTACAACCCAAACGTTCAGGTAACTTCTGCGTGGCCAACCGTTAAGCTTGGAACCATCGTCAGCATTATAAGTTCTTTTAGAAGGAACACGGTCAATGCCGTTTGTACAATTTCCATCGGGGTCAATAGTAGCAAGACGGAATTCAATTTCAGCATCAGCAGCGATCGTCTGAAATGGAGGAACAATTGCTGCTGTATCGGCATTCAGCTTTGCAAAATCACGATTAAGGATTTGCACCTGATCGAGCACCTGCGCATCTGAAATATTTTCCCAGCCGTAATCATGGATGATATGAAAAACGATAGGGATAATGTAAGTTGTAGCAACCCTGTTTCCGGAATTTGCAAACATTGCATTACGTTCCTGTAGAAGCTGATCTTCGGCTTGCTGGATCTCAATAGGGTTTGTTTGTTTTAAACGCTCGTTATAATGTGAAGATCCACAAGGCAACTGCGCATTCAGGATTCCGGCTGTAGCCAAAACAGTAAGGAAAGAATTCCTTATCAGTGTAGTTGTTTTCATTATCGTTTTTTGAAATGCGGTGCGACAGGGAAAGTCTTCATCGCAGGGTTTATATTGAGGAGATGATTTATAAAGAGTCCCGTCCCATAAATAAACTTACAGGACGGGACTCTTTATATTTTTCAGCTATTAGTGATTAACCGCAAGTTTTTTCACTTGTCTGGTTGTACCATCATCAACAGTTACAAGATACATTCCTGAAGCAAGCTCTGCAGTAGAGAAAGCAACAACGTGCTCACCCTGGCTGAACGTTTCATCAGAGATCTGCTGAACAATGCGACCATTCAAATCTGTAATGGAAATTTTCACTTGTTGCGATTCTTTTACAGCGAATTTAATTGTGCTGTTATACTGTGCAGGATTCGGGAAAAGATCGAAATAAGTTACTGTGCTTACTTCATTGATGCCAACATTATTACTTGAGATGTTGAGATCATCGATGTAAAACTCATTACCGAATTCACCACCTGTCCACTCGAATTTAAAACGTGTTCGTGCAGCAGCGTAGGTATTAGGAATGGTAACAGTGATCAACTTCCATATCTGTGGATCGTTGGTTGGGATGAAGTATCCCGGTACCAAACCTGCGCTGAGCAATGTAGCACCTGCTCTGCTTGTGATCTGTACCCATGATTGTCCGCAATTTGTAGAACCAAGAATGCGCAGCTTCTCTGTGATATAACCTGTATCCTGAATCGTAGTAGCAAAAGCAACTTTGAATGTCATCGTGATCCCGGTCATAAAACGAAGGTCATACTGTGGAGAGATAAGATCATCCACTTCACCTGTTGTATTAGTATAATTATCAAGAACGATTGCACCTGTTCCTGTTAATGAACCTGCGGTTGTCTGGTGCCAGTAAATGTTATCGTTATTATGATTGATCACATACCATCCACCGTTCAATACAGTAGTGCTTTCAAAACCTTCCTGGATCGGACCTACAACTTCGCCGTAAGCATTTCCTACAATAACGTATCCGAACTTTGTGATTGAATCAGATCCGTTTGCATTGGTAACTGTAAGCGATACGTTGTACTGTCCTGCTGTATTATAAGTAACAATAGGATTAGCAGAAGTATAGCTGTTAGCCGATCCACCATAGAACTGCCAAACTCTTGAAACTACGTTTCCATTCCATGAATCATCTGTGAAAGTGATTGTTCCGCCCTCGCAAACCATGTAACGGTTAGGATGGAAATCTGCTTTTGGTGCGCATGATACGGGTGTTGTTGTGTACGTACCAGTAGCAATAAGATTAGAAGTAGCCCAAAGGTGATTTCTATCGGATACGTTTGAATTCAAAGCAGCGTGCATTGCAAGCGCCTGGTCATCTGTAAACATACGTGAGCAATAAGAATACTCCATGAAGTTCTGGTAATTCTCAACTGTTCCCGGTCCTACTGTATCACAAACAATAGCAGTAGCAGGTGTTGGACAAGTTTGCCAGCCTTTTGTTCTAGGTGTATCAGGAATTCCATCATCGCCACATGCAACACCAGGTGAATTTGTATTTCCCCATGGGTGAGAAAGATCAAGCCAGTGACCAACTTCATGTGTTAATGCACGTGATGTTCCTGGTGAACCTGTTCCGATGCTTCCGATATAATCATGAAGAATGATGATTCCATCAACAGTTGCACCCATTCCGGTTACAGAAGCAGGTTGATAAGCATAACCCGCAACACCTGAAGCGCCGATAGATTTAACTACCCAGATGTTCAGGTAATTTCTGCGCGGCCAGCCATTCAGCTTTGATCCGTCATCACCGTTATTTGTTTTTTTAGAAGGAATACGATCGATTCCATCGGTGCAATTTCCTTCCGGATCAAGCGTAGCCAAACGGAATTCAATACCTACATCAGCAATGATTCCCTGGAATTGTGGAATTACCAGGGCCTGATCAGCGTTGAGCTTTTGGTAATCTTCATTGAGAATTTCCATCTGGTCGAGGATCTGTGCATCAGAAATATTCTCAATACCATAATCGTGTACAATGTGGAATACAACAGGAATAATGTACTGGACTGTCACACGCTGATCCGAACTTTGAATCATCGCTGCTTTCTCACTATCCAATTGGTCCTGAGCCTGCTGCACTTCAACCGGGTGAAGTGCTTTCATACGTCTGTTGTAATCGTCAGAACCGCAGGGCAGTTGTGCGTTCAACAATCCACCTGATGCTAAAAGCGCAATGATGGTGTTACGAATTGTAGTAGTTCTCATTTTGATTTTTAATGTTGCCGCCTGCTGGTAAATGCAGGTAAGGCTGTGTTAATAATTTTTACAAAGGGATGCTTTGTACTCGCAGTCAAATTACACTGTATTGAGGTCAATGTTCACTTGATTAACAAAGATATGAGGTTCTTCGAAAGAATCAAATATCATAGCAACCAAATTGGGCTCAATTACGTAAATTAGCCGCGGTTCTCCCATATTCCCGACCAACAATTTATGAACAACGATCTCGTCCTGATCTATTCAGGATATTTTATTTGCTCCATTATCCTGGCTTTTTTGCTGAATGCCTTATTCCTGAGGTTTTCCAGAACGCTGGGAATGAGGGGGGCGCCTGAGCTCGTGCGGTGGAGCAGCCTTCAAAAACCTGCTGTGGGAGGAATATCCTTTTTCGTGCTCTTCCTGCTTTCAATCGCCTGTTTCAGCGTCTTTTTCCCCTATCGCTTCGTGCCACTCGATAAACAGCTGCTCGGAATGATCGGGGCAGTGACACTGGCTTTTTTAATGGGGCTTGCAGATGATGCTTACAATACAAAACCGTTTTTGAAATTATCTGTACAGATAACTTGCGGACTCATCCTGATTGGCACTAACCAATCTATTCACCTGTTTGAAAGCACATTGTTGAATAACTTATTGACCATCGTTTGGGTTGTAGGCATTATGAATTCTATCAATATGCTGGACAATATGGATGCCATCACTGCAAGCGTTTCGGTTGTTATTTTTATAGAAGCGCTTCTGACACTTTATATCAATCATGATTTTTACAATGTGCATATTATCATGATCCTTGGCGTAATCGGGGCGCTGAGCGGATTTTTATTCTTCAACTGGCATCCATCCAGGTTATTCATGGGCGATACCGGCAGCCAGTTCCTCGGTATTTTGCTGGCCGTTATCGGGATTCATTATTTCTGGAATAACCCTGATTTCGGCGGAAATTATTTTCATTCCAAACAATTGCTGGTCACCATTCTTGCCTTTATTATTCCAATCTGTGACACCACCATTGTAGTCATCAACAGGCTCTTACGCAAACAAGCACCATGGCTCGGCGGGAAAGATCATACCACGCACCACCTCTCCTACCTGGGGTTCAGCGATAGCCAGGTGGCGATTGCTTTTGTCGGAATTTCATTTGTCTCTTTAATGATGATCTTTGTGATCCAGGGAACCATCGTAAATTGGGAGTTAAAGCACATTCTTATCTTCGGCGGATATATCCTGGCGGTTTTCGCGACTTTATACACGGTAACTAAAGTTTCCAAACCAGCGTTGAAAGAAGAAGATGAAGAAGGCCATTCAAAGCCTGAATAAATTTGTTGGCCGTTGGTACAGGCACTTGCTTGCCCTACCTGTATTTTTCCTGCTCTTCCTTATCACCCAGCTGATCTATTCTTCTTTCAACAGCGCTATTTCCGATTCGGATTATAAAAGCCTCCTCTTTTCCGATTACAAGCTCGAAGGTGTGACCATTCCGCGTGACCTGAATTTCTGTGGCGAAAAAGTTCCGATCGAAAATTACAGGGTGAAACGTGCGCTCGAAAAAGAATTTTATAACAAAGCATTTTTTCAGCCTGCAACTTTAATTCTCCATAAAAAAGCAGCACGGTGGTTCCCGCTCATTGAGCCCATCTTAAAGAGAAATGGTGTTCCTGATGATTTTAAATATGTCGCTATACTTGAAAGTGGGCTGACGAATTCAACAGCACAATCGGGCTCAGGTGGATTTTGGGGAATTATGCCTCCTGTTGGGAGAGATTATGGATTACAAGTGGATGAACAAGTGGATGA
>JBKJMR010000368.1:0-10173 GCA_046596275.1 Bacteroidia bacterium
GATTGCTTGTTGATCAAAACTGTTTTACTTCCGGGGAAAATTGCAGCTGCTTCATTTCCGTGAAATTCCTTCATAGTGGAAATGCCTTGTGATTGCGCAAAAGCAAATGAGCTCGCAGCTAAAAATGTCGCAGACAGGATAAGTCGGAGATGTTTCATGAAGTGGTTTTAAAAATTGTATTGTCAGGAGCCAAAACGTTCAGGAGTGGGAAGAACCGGATTGGGGATAGTGAAAGTAGTAAAAACCTGATTAAAAACAAAGTACCTGATCGGTGATTCGTCACAAGAACGTGTGTACTCTGTGGCTATAAAAGTTGCCACAGATTACGCGGATGGCGCAGATTAAAACAAAAAGCAGAATTCAATCAACTACTTTTCCTGCTTCGTTATCCAGCGTTTCATTTTCCATTCCTGCTGAGCGGCTTCATCAAGGAAGGTCCATGCAATTATGCGACTGATCTTTTGTCCTTGCGACATGCCGACAACTTTCATATCAAAAACTTTCGCATCTCTCAATGATTCGGTGAGACCATCAAGCGTTTCTCTTTTCGAAACCAATGTCGTGAACCAGAAAATATCATTTTTCAATCCGATGCTTTCTTTGATCATACGATTGATGAATGCCTCTTCGCCTCCGGGTGTCCATAGCTCTGCGCTTTGTCCGCCAAAATTTTTCACTGGTGCATCATTTCCACGTCCCATCTTTTCAAGTTTTTTCAACGACGCTGTATCGGCGTCATATGCTGAGGCGTGGAAAGGAGGATTACAAACGGAAAGATCGAATTGCTCGCCGGGTTTGATTATCTCTTTGAAAATATTATACGTCGATGGTTGTAACCGGCATTCTACAGCGCTTGCAAGTTTTGGATTTGCATTAATTATTTTATCCGCAGCGGCTTTTGCGATTAAATCAATTTCTGAACCAACAAAGCTCCATCCATATTCTTTATTGCCAATGATTGGGTAAACAAGATTCGCGCCCGTTCCGACATCGATCACTGCAACACGTTTTCCCATCGGAATAACATTGTCGTTGAAAGCGCGTAACAAGTCGGCTGCATAATGAATATAATCCGCGCGGCCGGGAATGGGTGGACAAAGATAATTCTCCGGAATATCCCAGTACGTGAGTTTGTAAAAGTGCAAAAGCAATGCGCGATTGAGTGCTTTCACTGCTTTCGGATCTGCGAAGTCAACGCTTGGATTTCCGTAGCGATTGACCACGACAAATTCTTCAAGCTCAGGTGAAGTTTTGACAAGCGCTTTAAAATCGTATGATTGCCGATGCGCGTTTCTCGGATGCAGGTTTGTTTTTTCTTCGTTCATCTCACTTATTTACATCCGCATTTCGCACCATCCAGCGGCGGATACACTTGCAAAAGTTTTACGGTTGAATCTTTCATATTCGTAGAAAAATACATTTCAAGATCTTTCCCGTCTATTTTCAGCTTCACATCGTATTCATGATGCGGCTCTTTATCGGTTTGACTTTTTCCGAAATCAACATCGCCATCAATTGTCGATTTGCGAATTTCTTCCATCGTAATTCCTTCGCATTTTAGCTTGCAAAGCATTAACGAATCCGCTTCAATATTTTTAGAAATTCCGATAAATTTCAATACACGCGAACCCGGCAACCATCCACCAAGATCTCTTCCTCCATTCTTGAAAAACATCAGCCAGCAAATAAAAATTCCGATCCCGAAACCTACTAAGTATAATTTAATTCGTCTGCCCCACGTCATGGTTTAGTTTGGAGTTTTTAGTTTTTAGTTCGGAGAGAAAAAAGTTTCGGGTTTCAAGTTTCAAGTTCTGGGTTGTTGTTGAAATTACTTTTAAACCCGGAACCCGGAACCCGAAACTTTTTTAAACTTTTTATAGTGCTGATAAGAATAGATCAATATCTGTTGACGGCAAATTGTATGAATCGCCGAGATATTTGTTGGTGAGAATTCCGTTGTAGAGATATACACCATGACGAACGCCGCTGTTTACGCGGAGCATGTTTTGCAATCCGCCTTCTTCACCGATGTTGAGCAAAATTGGAGCGAAAATCGTGCTCAGCGCATAAGAAGCAGTTCTCGAAACGCGTGATGCAATATTCGGAACGCAATAATGAATTACACCATGCTTGCGAAAAACAGGATTGGTATGATTTGTCACTTTGGACGTTTCAAAACATCCGCCCTGGTCAATGCTGACATCAATAACAACAGCACCGACTTTCATTTCGCTTACCATGTCTTCATTCACCACGCAAGGTGTTCTTCCTCCCGTTGTACGAAGCGCACCGATTGCCACATCAGCAGTTTTTAAATGTTTGCCCAACACTTTCGGCTGAATGATAGAAGTGAAAATCCGAACGCCGAGCGAACTTTGCAAACGACGCAAACGGTAAACAGAATTATCAAAAACCTTTACTGTTGCGCCCAGTCCGAGAGCAGCACGTGCCGCATATTCGCCAACCGTTCCTGCTCCTATGATCACCACTTCTGTTGGTGAAACGCCGGAAATTCCTCCGAGGATTGCACCTTGGCCGTTATTTACATTTGAAAGATATTCGGCAGCGATCAAAATAGAAGTGCCGCCTGCAATTTCCCCCATCGAGCGAATAACAGGAAACACACCATCTTCATCGCGGATCCATTCGAAAGCTAATGCGGTAATTTTTTTGTCGATTAATTTTTTGATAAAACTTTCCGGTTGAGAGGCCATGTGCAACGTTGAAAGCAACGTTTGTTTCGGCTGCATCAATTCTATTTCATCAACAGAAGGCGGAGCTACTTTAAGAATGATCTCCGCATTTTTATAAAGCTCTTCTGCCGAATACACGATCTGTGCGCCGGCTTCAGAATAATCATTGTCCTGGAAATTTGCATTTTTCCCTGCACCTGTTTCTACAATTACGCGGTGACCGTGATTGACAAGCAATCCAACATCATCGGGAACAAGTGAAACCCGGTTTTCCTGGAACGTTATTTCTTTTGGAATGCCGATGTTGAGATGGCCTTTCTTTTTCGCCACTTCTAGCATTTCCTCCTGAGGCATCATTGCGCTCTGGGTAAGTGAATGAATAACGTCGCGGGAGCTTTTTATCATAGTGGGAAAGTGTGTGCTTTCTTGAGAGGGAATTGAGGTTAAAGATACGGCAAAACGAATTCGAAAATTCGATTAAAGATTCGAAAATTTGAAGATTCGATTAGGATTCGAAGATTCGATGGATTCAAAAATTTGAAGATTCGATTAGGATCCAACGATTCGATAAAAGGCCTGAATTTCGAATTTTCAAATTTTCGAATTAACAGTGATTTCCCTGGTAGTGCCAATGGTTCTGATCCTAATATGGATCGTTTCTTCCGGTAAAATTTCCTCCGCCCTTTCCGGCCATTCGATGAAGCAATAATTTCCGCTGTAGAGATATTCTTCCATCCCGATTTCAAACGCTTCTTCTGGCGATTTTAAACGGTACAGATCGAAATGATAAATGGAATTTCCGTTTTTATCCCGGTATTCGTTCACCAGCGAAAAAGACGGACTCGACATGGCATCTTTTACACCAAGCTCCGAGCAGATGGCTTTGATGAAGGTTGTTTTTCCTGCGCCGAGATCGCCGTGGAATGCGAAGATGCGGGAGGATGAAAAATCCGTAAGGAAGGATTTTGCGATTGTATGTAATACCTCAATGCTGGTGAGAGAATAAGTCTTCATTGATATTCATGCCTTGCTTTCATACATTGTCGGTTGTTTGTCTTCTCCGTTCATAAGACATACTACAGATCAAAGTTATTAGGTTAATCAAATAGTACCCTTTTAAAAGCCAATCAAAAAAATTATCATTCGTGTCTGCAATTTCAAGGAGAACAGGTACGGGAAGACCAGCGATTAAAAGTGGCAGAAAAATTCGAATGTATTTTCCACCACCTGAAAGTTTTAAGATTATCGTACCAATAAAAGCGAGGCATACGCAAATTATTACATGAAATAAAAGATAAAACAAGGTTAATTCACCGGTACCTACACTTATTAGAAAATGTATCATCTTACTTCTTGTTTCCTTATATGCATCAGCTCATTATTTCGGACTCATTACAATATAAGGAATGATCATTTCCTCCAATGAAATTCCTCCATGCTGAAACGTATTCCTATAATAAGTCACATAATGATTGTAGTTATTCGGATACGCGAAGAACATATCCTGCTTGGCGAAAATGTAGGCTGTGCTCACATTATTTTTCGGCAGATAAACGTCAGCAGGATTACGCACTTCGAATACATCTTTCTTCACGTAATCAAGACTTTTTCCTTGTTTGTAACGCAAATTGGTATTTACATTTCTGTCGCCAACAACTTTCGTCGGCTCAGTCACTTTTATCGTTCCGTGATCTGTAGTAATGATCAACCGGCATTTTTTCTCTGCAATTTGTTTGATGATATCCTGTAGCGGAGAATGCTCAAACCACGAAAGTGTCAATGAACGGTAAGCTGCTTCATCATCTGCCAGCTCACGGATAACTTCCATCTCCGTACGCGCGTGCGAAAGCATGTCTACGAAATTGTAAACGATCACATTCAGCTTATTCGCCATGAGATTGGAAATGCTTTCAGAAAGTTTTTTTCCTGCAGCGTGATTCGTGATCTTGTTGTAAGAAAATTTCACATCCTTGTTCATGCGTTTCAGATTCGCAGCAAGGAATTCTTCTTCGTGCATATTTTTTCCGCCTTCATCATCATCGTTCTTCCACAAATTAGGAAAACGCTTTTCAATTTCAGATGGAAGCATTCCCGCAAACAAAGCATTACGCGCATATTGCGTTGCGGTCGGAAGGATCGCACAAAAAACTTCTTCTCTTTCTACTTTAAAATATTGCGCAAGAACAGGCTGCAAAACCCGCCATTGATCGTAACGCAAATTATCGATCAGCAGAAAAAATACGGTGCCTTCTTTTTCTAATTCAGGAGCGAGCTTGTTTTTAAGAAGCGTGTGTGAAAGTGTTGGCGGATTTTTATCTTTTCCGTTCAGCCAATCGATATAATTACGCTCAACGAATTTCCCCCACGCCACATTCGCTTCCTGCTTTTGCATCGCAAGAATTTCATGCATGCTTTCGTCAGCCGTTTTCTGCAATTCCAATTCCCAGAAGATCAGCTTGCGGTAAACTTCCGTCCATTCTTCCCACGACAAACGATCGCTCAGAGTCATGCCGATGTTTCGAAAATCCTGCTGGTAACCGGAAGTAGTTTTTGCGCTTACTAATTTTTTATTGTCAAGTATTTTTTTCAGCGCCAATAAAATCTGGTTCGGATTTACCGGCTTAATCAGGTAATCTGCAATCTTAGAACCGATCGCATCTTCCATCAAATTCTCTTCCTCGCTCTTGGTGATCATGATCACGGGAATATCATTCTTCTGATTTTTGATTCGTGTCAATGTTTCAAGGCCCGAAAGTCCCGGCATATTTTCATCCAGGAAAACAATATCAAAATCCTGTTTTGCAATCAAATCAATTGCATCATTTCCACTCGTAGCAGTTGAAACTTCGTAACCTTTTTCTTTTAAAAACAGGATATGTGGCTTGAGCAAATCGATTTCATCATCAGCCCAAAGAATTTGAATTTTGTCCATACTATTTTGAATATTAACTTTTTGTTTTATGAATGAAAAGGGACGTTGGGGACAAGGGACGAAATAGCTTAATACACTTTCGTCACTCGTCCCCTTTTCCGTCCCCCGTCCCTTTTACTTGCCACTTTCCTTAAATGAATTTATCATCGCTTCCATATCATCTTTATTGGAATCGTATTTGTCTTCGTCGCTCCAGATTAAAATCTGGTAGAAAAATTTCTGCGTTTCAATGCAGGTCAATTTGTACACTTGCTTTTTTCCATTCGTAATTTCTTTGATCTCTGTTTGTAATGCTTTGTTGCCATTGATTGTCACCGGCTTATTCACGTACACGCCATCTTTATCCTGCGCACGCGTTGCTATTTTCATATATGTTTCCAGATCATAATCCAGTCCGAATGAAATGATCTTTGCTTTTGATTCATCGAGTACAAAAATATGCAAACCGATAGCTGCATTTTCATATTGAAGAGACCCTTCATCTGGAAGCGTATCATTAAAATCAGCGGGACCAAAACCTTTCGGCAGCTCCAGGGAATAACGCGCACCATTGGAAGAGTTCACACTTGCAAGCATCACATTGCTCCTGCTGTTGTGCCAATATAAAGTCATGGCAGTGATCAGCAATATTGCAATAATGATAGTCAGTATTTTCTTCCGCTTTTGCATAAAAAATATGGAACGAATTACGAATCAGTGCGAATATACGAATCAGTTGGTGTATCCGCCGCCCGCATATTCTTGATTCGCAATTCGTTCCCCAAAAATTGTTACAACGTTCCGCGTTTCGCCTGTTCGCGCTCGATCGATTCGAATAACGCCTTGAAATTACCTGCGCCGAAACCTTTCGCACCCATTCGCTGGATGATCTCGAAGAATAAAGTCGGACGATCTTCAACAGGTTTGGTGAAAATCTGCAGCAGATATCCTTCTTCGTCAGCATCCACCATTATAGCAAGCTTTTCGATCTCAGAAATATCTTCCTTCATCATTTTCATGTGATCCCCCAAACGCATCGGAATTTCTTCGTAATACGTATGCGGTGGCGCAGAAAGAAATTCTATACCGCGGGCACGCAATTCTTTAACGGTTGAAATAATATCATCCGTCGCAATAGCAATATGCTGCACACCGGCGCCTTCGTAAAAATCAAGATACTCTTCGATCTGCGAACGCTTTTTTCCTTCTGCCGGCTCATTGATAGGGAATTTAATGCGGCCGTTTCCGTTCGACATTACTTTCGACATCAAAGCAGAATATTCAGTGTGAATTTGTTTGTCATCAAACGAAAGAAAATTCACAAATCCCATTACATCTTCATACCACTTCACCGTATTATTCATCTCACCCCAGCCCACATTACCAACCATATGATCAATAAATTTCAGACCTATTGAAGTTGGATTGTAATCTGATTTCCATTCTTTGTAACCAGGAAGAAAAATTCCTTTGTAGTTTTTACGCTCTACAAAAATATGAACCGTTTCGCCGTAAGTGTAAATTCCGGAACGAACCACTTCACCGAATTCATCTTTTTCAACGGTCGGCTCCATAAATGGTTTTGCACCGCGTTTAGTTGTTTCCTGGAATGATTTTGTAGCGTCATCCACCCAAAGCGCAATGATCTTTACACCATCGCCATGCTTGCGAATATGCTCACCGATGATGGAATTGCTATTGAGCGGAGTTGTAAGTACAATCCGGATCTTATCCTGCGCAAGCACATAAGAAGCGCGGTCACGCAAACCGGTTTCCAATCCCGCATAAGCAAGCGACTGAAAGCCAAAAGCTGTTTTATAATAATGAGCCGCCTGTTTTGCATTGCCCACATAAAATTCTACGTAATCTGTTCCCAATAAAGGAAGAAAATCCTGCGCGCCTTCGAATATTTTTTCGAGACCGTATTCTACATTTTTAATTTCGTTTGCCATGTTGAAAGGAATTTAATGACTGGGTGATTTAATGAGTTAGTGATTGAAAAAAAATTAAATCACTTCTGCGACCACATAGCCATCGCGCTTGTCAGGAGACGTGAGATTTGAGACTTTAGACTTGAGATATTGTAATTCATTTTATTTTCATTTGCACATTTTTCATTTGCACATCTGCACATTTACTCAGCCCACGATTTATAATATTTCCCATCATCAATATTCATCGCTTCTTCAGTTACCATCAGCGGACGAAATGTATCCACCATCACAGCAAGCTCAGCGGTTTCTTTCTGGCCGATGCTGCGTTCCATGGCTCCGGGCGCTGGTCCGTGCGGAATTCCTTTCGGATGTAAAGTAATATGTCCGTGTTTAATATCGTTGCGGCTCATAAAATCTCCGTCAACGTAATACAACACTTCATCCGAATCAATATTGCTGTGATTGTACGGAGCAGGAATGGAACGCGGATGATAATCGTACAAGCGCGGACAGAAAGAACAAATTACAAACGAAGAAGTTTCAAAAGTCTGATGCACCGGCGGCGGCTGATGTACGCGACCTGTGATCGGTTCAAAATTGTGAATCGAAAATGCCCATGGATAATTGTATCCGTCCCACCCTACTACATCAAAAGGATGTGTGGCGTAAACAATATCATGCAGCATATTTTCTTTTTTCACTTTGATGAGAAAATCGCCTTTCTGATCGTACGTTTCCAAATCTGTAGGCAATTTAAAATCGCGTTCGCAGAATGGAGAATGTTCCAAATGTTGTCCCGAAGAATTTTTATAACGCTTCGGAGTATAAACCGGCTGATGACTTTCTACGTAAAAAATGCGGTTCGATTCAGTCTCAAATTCCATTTGGTAAATCATGCCACGCGGAATCACGAGGTAATCGCCGTATTCAAATGGAATTGTCCCGAGAAAAGTTCTCAGCTTGCCTTTTCCATGGTGAATAAAGATCACTTCATCCGAATCAGCATTCTTGTAAAAATAATCCTTCATGCTTTTTGTCGGCGCAGCAAGTCCTATCACACAATCCGAATTCACCAGCATTGCTTTACGCGATTCAAGAAAATCTTCAGTAGGCGCAATATTAAATCCGTGTAATAAAAGCGGTTTTATATTTTTTCCTATCGCAATTTTCGGAGTAACATCCACCGATTTCAGAATTTCTTTTATCTGCGTCGGGCGATGAAGATGATACGACAAAGAAGAAAATCCTGAAAAACCCTCCGTGCCGAAAAGCTGTTCGTAATGATGTCCACCGTCTTTTTTTTCAAAGATCGTATGTCGCTTTTGCGGAAAAGTTCCAAGCTTGTGATAAATCGGCATAAACGTATTTTTCTGTAAATGTAAAGTTACGAAAGAAGGAAATAGGAAATTGGGGTAACTGAGGTAATTGGGGATTTAAGGTTTTGTCAGGAGCTAATTCCCGTTTTCCGCGCTACATGGTAGCTTGCTGCAACCGGGGCTATTAAGATTTTTTTCAAGTTACCCTAGTTACCCCAATTACCCTAATTCCCCTTTTTTCCCCCTAATACCGGCCTCAACCGCGAATGATATCTCGAAACCGCCACAAATGGTTTTCCTTCGTTGCGCAATTTTATTTTTTCTTCTTCGGGCAGGTTTTTCCAATCCACACATCGCGCAGAGCAGCAACCTTCCATCTTGGCACCGCAGTTTTCGCATTGAATAAAAAGCAAATTGCATTCGAGGTTCGCGCAGTTCACATGCTCATCATTCTTTTCTCCGCACTGGTGGCAGGTTGCAATAATATCTTCCGTAATCCGCTCACCAAGTCGTTCATCAAACACAAAATTCTTTCCCAAAAATTTCGATTCAATTCCTTCCTGCTTTATTTCTTTCGCATATTCAATAATGCCGCCATACAATTGATTCACATCTTTAAAACCATGATGCTTTAAATACGCGCTTGCTTTTTCGCAACGAATTCCGCCGGTGCAATACATGAGAATTTTTTTATCCTCGTTTCCTTTCAGTTGCTCCACCACCATCGGCAATTCTTCCTTGAACGTATCCGCTTGCGGCAAAATCGCATTTTCAAAATGGCCTACTTCGCTTTCATAATGGTTGCGCATATCCACCACAATCGTATCAGGCACTTCCATCGCTTTATTAAACTCTGCTGCGTTTAAATGATTGCCCACATTCGTCACATCAAACGCATCATCCGGCAATCCATCCGCAACAATTCTTTTTTTCACTTTTATCGTCAGCCACGCAAAAGATTTTCCATCATCTTCCACCGCAATTTTAAACGGCACATCTTTAAATTCCGCGTGCTGAAAAAGACTTTCGCGAAAACTTTCAAAAAAATGTTCCGGCACGCTCAGCTGCGCGTTTATTCCCTCCCGCGCCAAATAAATTCTCCCGTACACATTAAATTTATTCCATTCCCTCCACAAAACATTGCGCATTTGTTCCGCATCATCCAATATCACATACCGATAGAACGAAAGCGTCACACGTTTAAATGGTTCTTCCATCAAACGCTTACGCATTTCATCACGATTTACTCTGTTGTATAGGATTGACATGGGATTGCAAAGGTAAAGAGGAAAGGGACGCAAGACGAAAAGGAGACGGGG